>CAZZGM010000416.1:743-3245 GCA_964653955.1 uncultured Bifidobacteriaceae bacterium
TCGTCCCTGGCGCGCGAGCATGTGACGGTGGCGTTGTCGGGCGACGGCGGCGACACCATGTAGGTGGGAAACATCGACACATCGGCAAACGGTTCGTCCAGATGCACGACCAGCCGGTCGAACAGCGGCTCGAGCGCGGGCGTCACCGTTCGTTCGCGGTGATTCGTCCCGAACGCCGTAGCCACCTCTCGCGCAAACGCCAGTTCGTTGTAGCTGCCATCGTCGAAGCCCATGCTGAAGGTGTTGATGGGCCTGTCGGAGGCATGGCTCATGAATGCGACGAGCGTGCTGGAGTCGATACCACCCGAGAGAAACGCGCCCAGCGGCACGTCCGACATCATCTGGCTTACCACCGCCGCGCGCAGGCGTTCGCGCAGCGCCTCGATGGCCTCCGCGTCCGTCCACTCCCGCAGCGCCACGGACGAGACGTCCCAGTAGCGCCGTACGTCGACGCGGCCGTCGCGATAGGTCAGATAGCTGCCCGGCGGCAACTTCTGCACGCCCTTCAGGATGGTACGGGGCCCAATGATGTACTCGTAGGTGAGAAATTCGTCGAGCGCCTCGGGATCCAGCTCGCGCGATACTTCCGGGCGCGCGAGCAGCGCCTTCACTTCCGAGGCCAGACGCAACCCCTGCGGCGTCAGCGTCCAATAGAGTGGCTTTTCCCCCGCTCTGTCCCGCGCGGCCAGCAGCGTCCGTGTGCGGCCGTCCCACAACGCCAGCGCAAACATCCCGCGGACGCGCGTGAGAAACGTGTCGCCCCACTGTTCGTAGGCGTGGACCAGTACCTCGATGTCCGACCGCGAACGGAACACGTGTCCGTGCGCTTCGAGTTCCGCGCGCACGTCGAGGTGGTTGTAGATTTCCCCGTTGGCCACCAGCTGGATGTCGCCGGTTTCGTTCGTGAACGGCTGTTGTCCACCCGACAGATCGACGATGGCCAGGCGGCGCATCGCCAGGCCGACACCAGGCAGCACCACACTGCCTTCTTCATCCGGCCCGCGGTGCACGAGCGTACGCACCATCCGCTGCAGCTCATCCAGCGGAACGGGACGGTTCAGATCGGATTCGACGAGGCCGACGATGCCGCACATAAAAATCTAGTGATGTAGTGATCTGGTGATGTCGTGATCGGTTCGATGTGGTGATGTAGCGAGGTGGTGATGTACGTGGCTACGTGACCTCGCGACGATCCCGGGACACCTTTGCGGGGATTCCGGTGGCAATCGCGAACTCCGGAATTTCGCCCACCACCACCGCGCCGGCACCGATGATGGCGTCGCGGCCGATGGAGGCGCCGTCGGTGACCACCACGTGGGTCCCCAGCCACACGCCGTCACCGACGTCGATACCTCGGGCAGTGCGTCCCTGCTCCAGCACGGGGATGTCGACGCGGTCGTACAGGTGGTCGCCACCCACGAGGTAGGTATAGGCCGCCATCAGGATGCTCTTCCCCACGCGCACGCGCGAGGCCGAGAAAATTTCGCAGTTGAACCCGAGGTTCGCGTGATCCTCGATGATGATGTCGCCGTTCTTGCAGCTCAGAATCGTATTGCGGCCAACGAAGACGCCGTTGCCCATGAGGATGCCCTGGTTGTCCGTCCCCTTGGCATCCAGGCAGCACTGATCGTCGATGACGACGTTGTCGCCAATGCGGATTTTGTGCGGATGGCGCAGGGTGACGTTGGCGCCAAACACCACGTTGCGGCCGACGGCGCCGAGAATCAGCGGGTAAAGCTTCGATCGCAGGAACAAGCCGAGCGCGCCCGGCACCCAGCCGGCCAGCAGCACCACCAGCTCGTACCGCAGCAGCGGCCAGAACCCGGGACGGCCCACCACCAGCTCGCGATATTTGTCGACCTTCGAACGCCGCTCGTTGAACAGCTCCTGCTGGATTACCGTGATCCGCGGATCGTGTTCGCGCGGCGCGCCTCGTGCCATCAGCCGTCCACCAGGGCCGGTTCGGCCGACTCTCGCACCTCGCGGATGACGTAGGTGGGCTTGCTCTGTGACTCGTAGTAGGTGCGCGCCAGCAACTCGGCGAGCAGGCCGAACGTGACGAGCTGAACACCAATGAACAGCAACATCATGCCCAGCAGCAGCAGCGGACGATCGCCGATGGCCTGGCGCTCGAACAGGCGCACGTAGCCGAGCCAGCCGGTAATGACCGTTCCCAGCCCCATCGCCATGATTCCGAGCAAACCGAAAATCTGCAGCGGCCTGGTCGAGTAGTTGAGGAGAAACTTCACCGTCACCAGGTCGAGAATGACGCGCACGGTTCGCGAGATACCGTACTTGGACGCACCGGCCTGCCGGGCGCGGTGATTCACCACCACCTCGTCGATGGACACGCCAAGCTGGCTGGCAATGGCCGGCAGAAAGCGGTGCATCTCACCGTAGAGCCGCAATGGCTTGACGACTTCGGCACGAAACACCTTCAGCGAGCACCCGTAGTCGTGCAGGGCCACGCCGGTGCTCCAGGAGATGATGCGATTGGCAATG
>CAZZGM010000417.1:0-2538 GCA_964653955.1 uncultured Bifidobacteriaceae bacterium
AGGCCGGTGGCGATTTCCTGGAACGTCAGGCCTTCGAACACGTGCAGGTAGACGACCTCACGCTGTTCGGGCGGCAGGTCACGAATCGCACGTTCGAGCGCCAGGTGCTCCTCGCGAGAGACACCCTCGACGACGGGCTCGATCAGCGCGCGCTCGTCACTGGTTTCTCTCTGCCTTCGCCGACGCCGCAGGTGCGAATAACACTCATTACGAACGGCCCGCCGCAGGTAGTGAGCCTCCTCGTCCAGACGTGGTACCCGGCGCAGAATCGTTGCGAACACCTGCTGGACGACGTCCTCGGCAGCCGCGGTATCGGCAAGCAGCAGTACGGCATATCGATACAGCGACGCGCCGTAGGTGTCGTACAACCGGCCCACGAGCGATCGCGCATCGTCCCGAGGCCGGTCAGACATCGCGTCATCATATAGACGCGGTGGGCGGATGTTTTTGTGTGGGCACGAGGGCAGGACGCCAGTCGGCTTAGGGCCGCTCCGGGTCCTCCATGCGATTCAGGAACTCGGCTACCTGAATGATATTGATGCCGTCGTACTCGCCGAGATCGAGGAGGTCCGAATCTCCGGTCACGATCAACTCGGCCTTGGCGGTGACGGCACACTCCAGTACGCGGTCGTCGTCCGGATCTCTCTCGACGACATGCAGGGTCACGGTGGGGACGACGGTCTTGGCCGCGGTTCCGATCAAGGAACTGGCCTCGATCACGCGGTCTTCGGACCAGCGCAACTTGTCGCGCAGTGTGCGCAGGACTTCGGCACGAATGGGATCGGAAATGGCCACGTCGATGCGGCGTGTGATTCCGAACTGGAAGACGCGTTTCGGCTTGCCACCGAACGCAAGCGCCGACACGTAGATGTTGGCGTCGAGGACGACCGTTTTGCGGCCACTACTGGCGGGATTCCCTGCGCGTCTCGGCGATGAGCCTGGGTATGTCGGCCTCGGTCAAGCCGAGTTCGTCAGCCCGCTGCTGGCCGTACTCCTGAAGGCGATCCAGCCGGCGCAGAGCCAGATATGCAGTCAGCGCCTCCTGCGCGAGTTCGTCGGCGGTCTTGCCCTCGGCCTGAGCTTCCCGTGATGCCTGCTCGTAGAGCTCGTCGGTCAGCGAGACGGATCTGGTGGGTGACATGTTGACTGCTCCTATCTAATTATGCGCCCGGACGACCCCGAGCGTACGCCGCCCAGGACGAGACCCGGACATCCACACATTCCTGAGTGGCGACGCGCGCGCTTGTCGTCGCCGACACCAACCCACTATTGCTCGCGCCGCACCTCCGCCGGTGCCGGCATATCCACACTCGCCCGCAGCCGCGGCAGGCTGTCTGGATACTGTTGCTGGAGGAACGTCACCAGCTTCTCACGCACCTCGCAGCGCAGGTTCCACGCCGTCGACGCGTCTACCGCGCTGCCCAGCGCGCGGACTTCCAGCGTCCGCTCGCCGGCGTCGGTCACCTGCAGCACGTTGACCTTGCCGTCCCAGTGCGCCGACGTGGTGAGGATACGCGTCAGCTCGGTGCGGAGCGCTTCGAGCGGCACCGAGTAGTCCACGCGCAGAAAGACGGTGGCGAGAATGTCGGCCGACGTGCGCGTCCAGTTCTGGAACGGCTTCTCGATGAAATAGGTGATGGGCAGGACCAGCCGGCGCAAATCCCAGATGCGCACCACCACGTAGGTCAACGTGATGTCCTCGATGCGTCCCCACTCGTTCTCCACAATCACCACGTCATCCACGCGAATGGGCTGCGTGATGGCAATCTGGAAGCCCGCCAGCAGCGTGGCAATGCTGCGCTGCGCCGCAAAGCCGACGATGATACCGGCAATGCCGGCGGAGGCGAGGATGCTGGCGCCGAACTGGCGCACGGACTCGAACACCATCAGCATCGAGGCCAGCGTGAAGATGCCGATGACCGCCACGGCCACTTTCTTCAGCACCATCACCTGCGTGTGCACGGCACGGGCCTGGAGGTTGTCCGGCGTGTCGAGCCGATGCTGGCGCAAAAGAAACGCCGCGGCGGCGTCCACCAGCTGATAGAGCAGGATGGCGACCACCGCAATCAACACGAGGCTGGCGCCGTTCTGGAAGAGCCGTTCCAGTTCGGGGGCCGCGGCCAGGGCCGGTGCGCCGAGAATGAGTGCCATCAGCGGCAGAATCTGGCGCGCGGCCCGTCCCGCCACCGGAAGCAGGACATCGTCCCACGTGGCTTCCGAACGCGCGGAGCGGACCTGGAGGAATACCTCGATGAGGTGCCCCACTCGCGACAGCAGCCACACGAGGCCGCACAGCACGCCGAGGCCGTAGGCCCAGTTGAGCGCCCAGGTGCCCGAGGCTTCCACCGAGCCGGCGGGCAGATGCTGCATGAGCAGCGTGCCGGCTACCCATGTGGCGTGTACCCATACCAGCAGCGCCACGGGAGGCACCAGCGGCAGCAGACCTCGTGACAGCCAGGCGGGCAGCCAGCCCTCGTCCGCCGCGCCACGCGCTGCCGCCAGTTCCGCGAAGCGCGCACGACGGCGCAGCCACCACCC
>CAZZGM010000417.1:2548-3241 GCA_964653955.1 uncultured Bifidobacteriaceae bacterium
TGCCGCGCTGGTGCCCAGCCTGCTCATTCTCGTGAGTGCCGCGCTCGCGCACGGCGGCGCAGCCACCACCCGAGAAGCGTGTGCGCGAGCGCGGCACTCACGAGAATGAGCAGGCTGGGCACCAGCGCGGCAACAGGGAACGCAGCAAGCTGGGCAGACACGTCGGACACGACATCCCTCCAGGGACGGGCGGCGCCGGACGTGGCGCACGCGGGAGAAGCAGACGTCACCGCGCGGGCGCGCTCGACGGACGTCAGAATTACAGATGGACGAGGGGGGAGACCGGGGCCGGCGCGTCAGAACACGCCACGACCGAGGTTCCGGAACGCGGAACGCATCGTGTCACCGTACCGGTCGTGCTGGAACGTGTCAACCTCGACGACGCCAATCGGCCATCGCGCGCGCCCGTTCGGTGCTGGCAACACGCCAGGCCCGGCCGGTCCTGCCGCGCTTCGAGCAGGAGGCTACTGTGGCGGCAGCACCGGCACGTAGTCGGTGAACACGTAGGCAAAAAGCATCGAGATGATGCCCATCACGATCATCAGCAGCACGCTGTGCTTGATGGTGAAGCGGAACAGCCGGCTTTCGTCGGCGGCCGTCATACCGGTCGCAGCCACGGCCACGGCAATGCTCTGCACCGAAATCATCTTGCCCATCACGCCGGCAGCGGAGTTTACCGAGGCCGTGAGCACG
>CAZZGM010000418.1:0-3234 GCA_964653955.1 uncultured Bifidobacteriaceae bacterium
TACCGGCTCCTGCGGCTGCGCCGCCGCCATCGCGGGACACAAGCCCACCAGCATCAGCGCCATGACCCGAACGAGACGCATCAGTAACCGCTGCTCTTTCCGGCAGCCATCGCGTCGCCGCGCTGCTCCCTGACAATCCGCACGCCGGCGCTGGCGCCAATGCGCGTGGCTCCGGCCGCCACCATGGCCTTCACCTGCTCGAGGTCGCGAACGCCGCCCGATGCCTTCACGCCCATGGCCTCGCCGACCACGCGCCGCATCAGCGCCACATCGGCTGCGGTGGCACCGCCCGGGCCAAAGCCGGTGGACGTCTTCACGAAGTCCGCGCCCGCTGCCTGTGCCAGCGTGCACGCCGTCACCTTTTCTTCGTCGGTGAGAAGCGCCGTTTCCAGAATGACCTTGCTCACGACGCCTCGTTCCAGACAGGCGCTCACCACCGCTCTGATGTCGTCGCCGGCCAGGCGCACATCGCCGGACTTGAGCGCCCCGACGTTGAGGACCATGTCAATCTCCGTTGCACCGTCGAACATGGCACGCCGCGCCTCGTACTGCTTGACGTCCGGCGTGGTCGCGCCCAGCGGAAATCCCACCACGGAGCACACACCCACGCCCGACCCACGCAGCCGCACCGCCGCACGCGCTACCCATGTGGGATTGACGCACACCGTCGCAAACCGCCACTCCAGCGCTTCCGCGCACAGCCTGTCGATGTCCGCGGCCGTCGCATCCGCCTTCAGCAGCGTATGGTCGATGGCTCCAGCCACGTCGCCGTTGCCGCCGTCCCTGGCGTGCAGGCCGAGGCGTGTCGCACCGGCCGCCAGCACGCCACCCACCACGCCCGGACAGCATTCGTAGGTGAACCCATGGCAGCGACACGTGGCCGGCGCCACGGCACCGGCGGCCACCAGTTCTTCCAGGATGATTTCCACCACCCGGCGATAATCCGTCATCGCGTCTGCTCGATCTGGTGCAACTTGGCGAGCCGCCGCAGATAACGCGGCTCGACGCAGGCCGTGGCCAGGAAGATATCCACGATGGCTTCTGCCTCGTCCGCGGACACCAGCGTCGCCCCGAGCGCCAGCACCTGCGCACCGTTGTGTTCGCGCGCGTATCGCGCCAGCGTCGGCGACACACACATGGCCGCGCGCACGCCGTCGATCTTGTTGGCGGCCATGGCCGACCCCAGTCCCGCACCATCGATGACGATGCCGGCGTCGGCTTCGTGCCGGGCCACCAGGCGCGCAACCTGCGCGGCTACATCCGGATAGTCCACCGGATCGGTTCCTTCGGTACCAACGTCCGTCACCGCCAGGCCGCGCTGCCGCAGGCGATCGCGCAGGCGGGCCTTCAGGTTCACGCCGGAGTGGTCGGCGCCAATGACCACACGCCGTACATCAGCCACCGGCGCCAGGTCGCGCACCTCGCGTTCGATGGCGGCGCCGACCACGGAAATCCGCCGCTCCCGCAGCGTATCCGCTGCCAGCGGTGTCACGTGCCCACCCGCCGTCAGGCTCACCGTACTGCCTCGTTCCAGCACGCGTGCGTCTGCCTCGGTGATGATGCTGAAGGTCTTCATCCGCTGTGCTACGCTCCCACCCGCATGTCCATCCCGGCCGTTCTCATCGATCAACAGCAGTTGCAGGCCCGCGTGGCCGCCATGGCGGCCGACATCCGTGCCACGCTCCCCCACGATGATATCCATTTCGTGTGCGTCCTGAAGGGCGCGTTCCTCTTTCTGGCCGATCTGGTCCGTGCCATGGACACGCACGTCACGCTGGATTTCATTGCCGTCTCGAGCTACGGCGACGGCACCAGGTCGTCGGGCGAGGTGCGGCTCGTCAAGGACGTGGACGCCAGTCTGGAGGGCCGGCAGGTGGTGATTGTCGAAGACATCGTCGACACCGGTCTCACGCTGCACTACCTGCAGGACATCCTCCGCCGCCGTGGCCCGCGCAGTCTCCACACGGCATGCCTGCTCAGCAAACCGTCGCGCCGGGCCGTCGACGTGCCCGTGGACTTCACCGGCTTTACCATCGACGATCACTTCGTCGTCGGTTACGGCCTGGACTTTGCGGAACGGTACCGCAACCTGCCCTACATCGGACTGATGCCCGGCGAGGGGCAGGGGTAACATCGAGTCTGCGTGCCTCTGCGAATTTCGGTGACCGGCGCCGCCGGCTTCCTGGCGCCTTACCTGCTGAAGGAACTGGCCGCGCTCGACGCCATTCGCGTCGGTGTGACCGCGCGTCCGCCCCTCATCCCCGTGGACGGCGTGTCCTACGTGCCGGAACTCCCTCGGTCCGACATCGTCTTTCATCTCGGCGGCAGCGCCAGCATTGCCGGCGCGATTGCCGACCCGGCGGCCGATCTCGAACACAACGCCCTCGGAACGCTGCGCATGCTCGAACATGCGCGGCAGCACCCGGGCACGCGGGTCGTCCTGGCGTCGTCTGCGGCGGTGTACGGCGAGACGGGTGGCATCGTGCCGGAATCACACGCACTCGTTCCCGTGACGCCTTACGGTGTCAGCAAGCTCGCCGCGGAAGGGTATCTTCGCTGCTACGCGCGGCTGCACGGCATCGACGGCCGGATCGCGCGCATCGGGAACGTCTATGGTCCGGGCCAGCGCCGTCTGGCGGTGTTCGATCTGGCCGCACGCGCCTTTCGCGAAGGCGCGCCACTCACCATCCGCGGTACCGGCCATGAAGTTCGCGACTTCGTCCATGCGGCCGACGTGGCTCGTGCACTCGTGCGGATTGCGGTCGATGGACAGCCGGGTGATGCGTACAATGTAGCTTCCGGTACACCAGTCACGGTGCTCTCCCTCGCACGACTGGTGGCCCGCTCCGCGGGTCTGCCGGACGATGGCGTGTGGGCGGATGGGGTGGTGGTTGCGGGCAGTATCGCGACGTTCCGGCCTTCCATCGACAAGCTCAGGCGTCTCGGTTACAAGGCCGAGGTGCCGCTCGACACCGGCATTGCCGAGACAGTGGCGTGGGTCAGGAACAACATATGAGCTGGAACGGAACGCGCGTGCTGGTTACCGGTGCGGGCGGATTCATTGGCAGTCATCTGGTCGAAGCGCTCGTCGAAGCCGGCGCGTCCGTCACCGCATTCGTGCACTACCACTCGGCCGGCACGCCCGGGCTGCTGTCTCTGGCGCCACCGGCTATTCGCCAGGCCGTGCGGATCGTTGGCGGCGACCTGCGCGACCCCGATGCGTTGATCCGTGTG
>CAZZGM010000419.1:0-3214 GCA_964653955.1 uncultured Bifidobacteriaceae bacterium
GGCGAACTCGCCCCGGACTGCGGCGAACTCGCCCCGGACCTCCTGACGAAACTCCGCCACTGCATGCTCCAGAGCCGTGACGCGCGCCGGCAGCTCCTCCAACGCGGCGACCTTCTCCTCGACGATGTCCATGCGCTTGCTCAGAGTTCCGCCAGCCATGACGACGACGCTACCATCGTCCTGGAAAAGGCAAAAGGCAAAAGGCAAAAGGCAAAAGGCAAAAGGCGAAAGGCAGAGCCAATCCCCCTTTCGCCGTTTTCCTCCATGCCGCGCGCAGCACGTCTATTCGGCGCGCAGCACGGTCATCGGGTCCAGGTGCGCCGCGCGGTGGGCGGGGCGCCAGGTGGCGGTCACGGCAACGACGCTCACCAGCGCCACCGCCAGGGCCAGCAGCAGCGGGTCGCGTGCATCGACGCCGAACAGCAGGCTTTCCACGAAGCGCGCCGTCGCCAGGCTGCCAGCCGTGCCCAGAATGGCACCGATGGTGAACACGACCGCCGATTCGCCGAGAATCAGCCGCTGGACGTGGCCGGGCGTGGCGCCCACGGCAAGCCTGACACCCAGTTCGTGACGCCGCCGCGACACGGCATACGCAAACGTTCCGTGGAGCCCGATCGCGGCCATCAGCAGGCCCAGTATCGCCAACAGCGTTCCGAGCCATGCCAGCAGGCGCTCACGGTTGACCGAGGCGTCCGCTTCGTCACGCATGGTCCTGAACTCGACGCTCAGGCTCGGGTCGACCGCGCGCAGGGCCGCCACCACGCCGCCGCGTAGCGTGTCGGGTTGTGCCGCGCGCAGGACGAATCGCAGATTGGCCATGGGCGTCGTCCGGGCGTCCTGCGTGAGCAGGCCAAATGCCATGGCTGCCGGCCGCTCTTCGCGCAGCGAGATGATACGTGAGTTGGCAACGACGCCGATGATTTCGAGTTCGGTCTGCGAGAGCATCAGCACGCGGCCGACGGCGTACTGACCGGGAAAGTGCTGTTCGACAAAGGCCTGGTTGACGAGTGCCACGCCGCGGCGCGATGCGGCATCGCCTTCCTCGAACTCGCGGCCATCGATGACGGGTGTGCCGATCGCATGGAAAAACCCGGGCAGCACGAGGTTGAACGGCGCGAAGCCGCCGGACGGACGGTCCGGTGGCGGCACGTAGCGGCTGCCAGGCACGGTGAGCGCGGCGGCCGACATCATGCCGCTGAGTGGCGTGATGATGCCGCCCGACACCACTTCGGCCCCGGGTATGGCGGCCAGCGCCTGTTGAATGGCCGCAATCTTCTCGAAGCGGGCCACGGGTGTCGGGCCGGTCAGATCGCCGCGAAGCGCGGCCACCAGCACGCGATCGGGCTCCACGCCGGTTGGCGATGTGGTCAGCACCTGGAACGAACGCACGACGAGCGCGGCGCCCGTCACCAGCACCAGCGACAGTGCCACCTGCGCCACCACCATCACCCTCATCGTCCTCACGGCCCGCGGTGTGGAGGTTCCACTGCGGGCGGATGGCGCCAGCGCATGCTGTGGCGCGGCCGCCGAGGCGCGCCAGGCTGGAATCAGACCAGCCAGCACGCCCGTGACAAGCGCCAGCGCGCCAGCCACGAGCATCAGTCGCGCGTCGATGCCTGCCGCCAGGCTTGGCGTGACGCCCTGGAGGGCCGGCACCGATAACTGCGGTACGACAACGGTCACCGCACGATCGGCAATCCACAGTCCCACCGCGGCGCCGATGGCAGCCAGCGCGAGGCTGTCGGTGACGAGACTGCGGGCCAGACGCCAGCGGCTCGCACCAAGTGCCAGCCGCACGCCCAGTTCGTGACGGCGGTCGCTGAAGCGCGCCAGCACCAGCGCCGCGAGGTTCGCACACGCAATCAGCAGGACGATGGCCACGGCGCCGAGCAGGACGAGCAGCGGCCGTTCGTACGAGCTGCGCAGGACCGACGTGCCGATAGCCGCCGCGGCCACGCCGAGCGGGCGGTTCAGGTGTCGGTCCGCCAACGGGCCCGGTGAGGGCCTGGTCGCCTCACGCAGTGACGGCAGCCAGGCACGCAGCGTGCCGGCGGCCTGCTCGATGGTCTGTCCGGTCGCGAGGCGCCCGTAGATCCGGATCACGGAGGAGGCGGCCACCATCTCGGGATCCCGCAGCAGCGATGCACTGGCCAGCGGCAGTACGACGTCGGCCTGGCGACCGACCTCGAGGCCGAAGAACGACGCCGGCGTCACCCCGACAATGGTGAACGCGTGGCCGTCGATGGTGATGGTGCGGCCAAGCACGTTCGGGTCGCCGCCATGTTCACGTTGCCAGACGCCATGGCTGATCATCGCGACCGGTGCCGCGCCGGACTCCTCGTCCTGCGGCTGGATGGTTCGGCCAAGGCGTGCGCCGATGCCAAGCACGTCGAGCGCATTGCCGCTGACCTGAAGTGCGAACCCGTAGCGCGCCTCACCACCCTGTGCGAAGTTGACGCGTTCGAACGCGGCGCCGAACACGCTCGCGGCAAACGTCTGATGGTCGCGCACGCGTGCCCACACGGCCGGCGTGACCGTCGCCTCCACCGGGCCGAACGGGCCGTCCTCTGTCTCGATACGGATGAGCGAGTGTGGATCGCGGACGGGCAGCGAGCGGTAGAGCAGGGCGTCGGCCAGGGCGAACAGCGTCAGGTTGGCGCCGATGCCGAGTCCGAGCGAGAGGAGCGCCACAGCGGTGACGATGGGCGTTCGCCGCCACTGACGGAGCGCGTCGCGGAGATCCTGCAACATGGCGACCGTATATCACGGCCAGCGCTGACGCTGGTATCGGAAGGCCGGGAGCACAGGTCGCGCGGCTCGGCACGCCTGCTCGGCGGCGGTGACGGGTGTGGTTTGGCGGCCTTGAAGCGGGACTCGGTTGGCGGGTCGAGAAGGAGCGACGTTTCGGTGGCGCGCTGAAGGTAGGAGTGGCGTCAGCGGCGGCCCGCGCGGAGGTGTTAGTGGCGGTTCGGGTCGAAGCCCTCACCCAGTATCTTCAAGCGGTCGACCAGGTCCTCGTGCAACACGCGCATGTAGCGGCGCGTCTCCTCGTCGCCCGCCCGGAGTTCGGCCCGTACGGCCGCAAACTCCTGCCGCACTTCCACGCGGAACTCCTTCAACTCGCGCTCGACTGCAGAGACGCGCGCGGGGAGGTCCTCCAGCGCGGCCACTTTTTCCTCAGCGATATCCATACGCCGGCTCAAGGACGGGGCAA
>CAZZGM010000420.1:0-1922 GCA_964653955.1 uncultured Bifidobacteriaceae bacterium
CTCATCTCGGTGGCGTCCAACGAAATTCCTGCCGAGATGGCGCAGATGGTGGAAGCCGCCGAACGCGGCGACTACGCCACCGCGCGCCAGCTGCACCAGCGGCTGCTGCCGCTGCTGCTGGGCAACTTCCTCGAGTCGAATCCGGGTCCCGTGAAATTCGTCATGGCCGAGCAGGGGCTCTGCGAGCTGGTGTATCGCCTGCCGATGGTGCCGCCGCGGCCGGCCACGCAGGAGAAGCTCCGCGCCATTCTCGCGAAGCTGTAACGGAGTGATGTCAGTGCTGAAGGAACGTATCGAGTCTGTTTACGCGCTCGGCAACGACGCCGATCGCGACGAAGCCCGCACGTTGTTTGCCGAGCTGCGGACGGCGTTGTCCGAAGGCACCGTCCGCGCCGCCGAGCCCGACGCCGAGGCGCCCACGGGCTGGCGCGTGAACGCGTGGGTGAAGCAGGGCATCCTGTTGGGATTCCGCTTTGGTGATCTCGTGGAGATGAGCGCCGGCCTGCCGTTCTACGACAAGGACACCATGCCGCTCAAGCGTCCGGGCGTCGAAGGCGGCGTGCGCATCGTTCCCGGTGGGTCGGCGGTGCGCGATGGTGCCTATGTGGCGAAGGGTGTCATCTGCATGCCGCCGATGTACGTGAACATTGGCGCGTGGGTCGGTGAAGGCACGCTCATCGACAGTCACGCGCTCGTCGGATCGTGCGCACAGGTCGGCGCGCGAGTCCACGTGAGTGCCGCTGCGCAACTCGGTGGCGTCATCGAGCCGGTGGGCGCGCTGCCGGTCATCATCGAGGACGAGGTGCTGGTGGGTGGCAATACCGGCATTTACGAAGGCGCCGTCGTCCGGAAGCGGGCGGTGATTGCCGCCGGCACTATCCTTACCGGCTCGACACCCGTCTACGACCTGCCGAACGAGCGCATCATCAAGCCCGAAGCCGGTCAGCCGCTCGTCATCCCGGAAGGTGCGGTGGTGGTGCCCGGCGCGCGCGCGGTGAGCGTGGGCGCCGGGAAGGACTGGGGGCTGTCGCTGGCCACGCCGGTCATCGTGAAGTATCGCGACGATCGTACCGACACGCGCACGGAGCTCGAGACGTGGATCCGCTAGACGTCGTGGCCTTCACACGCGAGCTCGTCGATATCGATTCGACGACCGGTCGCGAAGGGTACGTGGCGCGGTTCCTGGCGCACCGCCTGCGCGAACGTGGCTATTCGGTGCTGGAGCAGCCGCTGGAGCCCGGCCTTGGTGAGGCCGGCGGGCGGATCAACGTCATTGCCGCCGTGGGCGAACCGGACGTGGTGTTTTCCACGCACTTCGACTGCGTGCCGCCGTTTTTCCCGAGCCGGCTCGAAGGCGACGTGTTGTATGGCCGCGGGGCCTGCGACGCGAAAGGCATTCTGGCCGTGCAGGTGGCAGCGGCCGAACGGCTGCGCGCGGAAGGCGAGACGCGCATTGGCCTGGTGTTCGTCGCCGGTGAAGAACGCGGCAGCGATGGTGCGATGGCGGCCAATCGTATCGGCTCGCGCGCCCGGCACCTCGTGAACGGCGAACCGACGGAAAACCGCCTGGGGGCGGCCACGCGTGGCGTGTTCCGCGTCAAGCTGTTCACGGAAGGTCGCGCTGCACACTCGGGCTATCCGGAACTGGGACACTCGGCCATCGATACGCTGGTGGATCTGATTGCGGATCTGCGGCGTGCGGACTGGCCCGACGATCCCGTGCTCGGACGGACGCACCACACCGTCGGGCTCATCAGCGGCGGCGTTGCGCCCAACGTCATTTCGCCGCATGCCGAGGCCGAAATCCTGTTCCGGACGGTCGGGTCGCACGACGATGTCCGGGCGGTGCTTCGGGCGGTCGTGGGCGATCGCGCCAGGATTGAAGAGGTGCTGGAGGTACCGCCGGTGCATCTCACCACGCC
>CAZZGM010000420.1:1932-3212 GCA_964653955.1 uncultured Bifidobacteriaceae bacterium
CACGACGCCGGAAGGCTTCGAAACGGCGGTGTTTGCCTACACCACCGATATCCCGTTCCTCTCGAGCTGGGGTACACCACTGCTGCTGGGGCCGGGTTCCATCCATGTGGCGCACACCGATCGGGAACACGTTCGCGTGGCCGACCTCAACGAAGCGGTGGAGCTTTACGTAGCCCTGGCCCGGAGGCTTCTCACCTCATGAAGCCGACGCATCGGCCGATACTCATCACGGAGTAGCCCCCCACGCGCTGTTGCGTGGGACAACGCTCCGAGGTATCGCCACGATGCTCTTCCGAACGACCGTTCCCTGCCTGATCGCGGCCATGGCGATCACACCGCAGCTCGCCGATGCCCAACCGGCGACTTGTGTGGTTGATGGCCCCTACGCGCTGGCTGCGACACTACTGTCGTCACCGCCGGCGCAGGTCGGCGGCACCTTCGTGTTCACGAGCCCGGCCGTCTGCGGCGATGGTGCGATTGGCTCGGTGGCAATCGATGTCGTCTACGCGGTGCCCGGCGGTACCAGCGTGCCCTACCGCGCCACGCTGCCCTATCGCGTGATGTCGGGTCTGGTCACTATCGGCGATGGCTTCATCGTCGGGGTGGCCACCGGTCTCGTCGACGGTGTGGCCTCCTCGATCCCGGTCAACGGCAGCGGCGGGTTGCGCGTGTCCGGGGTGCTCATGCGGCAGACCATCGACGCCTCCAGCGGGGCGCCAGGTCCACAGGGGCCCGTCGGGCCAATGGGACCGCAGGGGGCTCCTGGTCCAGCTGGGCCTGCGGGAGCGGTTGGCCCACAAGGGCTCGCCGGCCCCACCGGTCCGGCTGGCCCGGCTGGTTCCGCCGGAGCTGTTGGCCCCGCCGGTCCGCAGGGGCCGCAAGGTCCATCGGGGACGCCTGGCGCGGATGGGGCGCCTGGGCCGGCTGGTCCACAAGGGGCTCCGGGAGCCGATGGTGCGACCGGCGCGGCCGGTCCTCAGGGCCTTCAAGGCCCGCAAGGGCCGCAGGGATTGCAGGGCCCGCCGGGTGCCCAGGGGCCGGCCGGAGCAGGCGCCGACGCGTATGTGAGCCCGACGACGTCGGTGCTCGCGCCGACGGATGAGGTCACCACAATCGGCTCGGTCACTCTGACGGGCGGCCGACCGGTCCTGTTTTTGTGGCACATCCACCTGACGGCGTCGACGTTGAACATCGCCGACGCACACGTGCAGCTGCTCCTCGACGGGATCCCGGTGGCCACTCAGTTCATCCGGGCGCTCGGCACCGCCGGCGGCGTCGGC
>CAZZGM010000421.1:0-3211 GCA_964653955.1 uncultured Bifidobacteriaceae bacterium
GGTGGGGGTGGGTGTCACTGGATTGAACGGATTGCTGCTGTTGCAGGCAACTGTCCCGACAGCCAGTGTGAGCGCGAGCGACAGTGAACGGAACGGCGAACGGAACATGAAAGTAGTATAAGATGCCGGGTTGGTCGTTGCATATGAAAGGATTGACTGGAATGAAAGCCCTTGCCGTTGTCGGCACCATTACCGTGTTGGCGGCTGCGCCGCTTGCCGCACAGGCACCCGCCGCTCCGGCGTCTCAGGCACCGGCACAGCCGGCCGCCCCCGCGCCGGAACCGCCTCGTCCCTTCCCCGAAGGGGCCAAGGTGGCCTTCGTGGTGCTGCAGCGCATTGCCAACGAGTCGAACGAAGGCAAGGTCGCGACGGCCCGTATCCAGGCACTGCAGCAGAAGAAAGCCGCGGAGCTCAACGAGAAGAACAAGCAGTTGCAGACCGCGCAGCAGAAGATCGAGAAGGAAGTGAGCGTGCTCAGCGGCTCTGCCGCCGCCGAGCTGCAGAAGCAGGTCGAGCGGCTGCAGGTCGAGATTCAGCGGCTCACTCAGGATGCTCAGCAGGAAGTGCAGGAGCTGCAGCAGGAACTGATGCAGGAGTTCCAGGATCGACTGGAGCCGGTGCTGCAGGAAGTGGGACGAGAGAAGGGACTGCACTTCATCTTCAATGGTCCCGATGCCGGGCTCGTGTGGGCCGACACGGCGCTGGACATCTCGGGTGACGTCATCCTGAAACTCGACGCCCGGAAGCCGGCTGCCGGCAACAAGCCTCCGGTGCAGTGACCGCCCCCATTCCGGGCGTTCTCGATCGCCTGCGGGATCGGTACCCCTCGCTGCTCGTCGATCGTATCGACGAGCACGAGGCGGGACACCGGCTCGTCGCGGTGAAGAACGTCACCGTCAACGAAGAGTTCTTTCAGGGCCACTATCCCGGCACGCCGCTGCTGCCGGCCGTACTCACCATCGAGGCACTGGCCCAGGTGGCGACGCTGCTGCTGGTGTCGCCAGGCCAGCCCGACGAAGCACGCCGCGTGTCGCTGCGCGGTGTCAACCGCGCGAAGTTCCGCCGGCAGGTCGTGCCGGGCGACCGTCTGCGTCTTGAAGTCACGCTGGGGCGCCGCGAAGGACGGCTCGTCTTCGTCGACGGCCTGGCCTCGGTAGACGGCCAGACGGTCGCTGAGGCGGAGCTGCTGCTGGCGCTGCATTCCGGCGGGCCACACATCGACGCAACCGCCCGCGTTCACACCGGCGCGACAATTGGCGACGGCACCATCGTTGGTCCTCATGCCGTTGTCGGGCCGAACGTCGTGCTGGGACGTGATTGCCGCGTTGGTGCGTCGGCGGTCATCGACGGGTATACCGAGATTGGTGATGGCACCGAGGTGTTTCCGTTTGCGTCCATTGGTCTCCCGCCGCAGGACCTGAAGTACCGCGGAGAGCCGACGCGTCTGGTGATTGGGCAGAAAAACGTCTTCCGCGAGTTCGTCACCATTCATCGTGGTACGACCGGTGGCGGCGGTGCGACGGTCATTGGCGACGGCAATCTGTTCATGGCCTACGCGCATGTGGCGCACGACTGCCACATCGGCAATCACACCATCTTCGGCAACGCCGCAACGCTGGGTGGACATGTGCGCGTGGAAGACTACGCCACCATCAGCGCCTATTCGGGCGTGCACCAGTTCTGTCGCGTGGGGCGCCATGCATTCATTGGCGGCTACTCGGTGGTGACGAAGGACGCGTTGCCGTTTGCGAAGTCGGTGGGCAACCGGGCGCGGGTGTACGGGCTCAACACGATTGGCCTCATCCGCCGTGGCTTTACCGAGGAGCGCGTTGGACAGCTGAAGCGTGCGTACCGCTATCTGCTCCAGTCGCGGTTGAACACCACGCAGGCGCTCCAGCAGATCGAGCAGGACCCGTCTCTGGCCTGCGAAGAGGTGGTCTACCTGGTCGAGTTCATTCGATCGGCGACCCGCGGAGTCATCCTGCGGCGCGGCGGCCGGCGCGCTGACGAGGCTCTGGACGATTGACCCCTCGATTCACTGGTGTGGCGCGTGGTGACGGATCCTCAATCAGCGGCGACCGGCCGGAACGCGGCGTTGTTCGAGCGCCATCGCGTCGTTGGCGTCGTCAACCTGAGTGAGCGCCGGGATTAGGCGATGAAGCTGGGCCTGATAGCCGGGAATGGCCGGTTTCCGTTCCTGGTCCTCGACGCCGCGCGACGGATGGGGCACGAAGTCACCATTGTCGCCATCAGGGAAGAGGCGTTTCCCGAGATCGAACAGGCGGCGGCAACGCCCGGGCCTCCCACGAGCGTGCACTGGATTTCGCTGGGGCAGCTGGGCGGGTGGCTCCGCATCCTGCGTGAGGCCGGTGCCGGGCAGGCCGTCATGGCCGGTCAGGTCAAACATACGAAGCTGTTTGGCGGAATCGTGCCCGATCTGACGGCGCTCTCCATCCTCACGCGTCTGCGATCACGGAATACCGACGCCATCATTGCGGCCGTGGCCGACGTCATGCGCGACCACGGCGTGGAACTCATCGACTCGACCACGCTGCTGCAGCCGCTGCTGGCATCGGCTGGTGTCATGAGCCGGCGTGAACCGACCGACGAGGAGCGGCAGGATCTCGCGTTCGGCTACCGCATGGCCGACGTCATTGCCGGACTCGACATCGGTCAGACGATTGCCGTGAAGCATCAGGCCGTGGTGGCCGTGGAGGCGATGGAGGGCACAGACGAGGCCATCACGCGTGCCGGACATCTGGCAGGTGACGGTGTGGCCGTGGTGAAGGTGGCCAAGCCGGGGCAGGACATGCGGTTCGACGTGCCGGTGGTCGGCCTGGCCACGATACGCGTGATGAAGGCAGCCGGAGCGACGGTGTTGTCGCTCGACGAGGGCAAGGCACTGATGTTCGAGCGGGATGAGATGCTGGCGCTGGCCGACGAATACGGCATGGCAGTGGTGGGGCGGTCGCGCGCCGCGCGGAGCGAGCCATGAACGCGGCGGCACCGCTGCGGATGGCTGTCGTTGGCGTCGGACATCTGGGCCGCCACCATGCCCGGGTGCTGGCGAACCTGCCCGATGTGACGCTCGTCGGCGTGGTGGATGTGGATGCCGCACGCGCCGCCGAAGTGGCGCAGGCAAACGGTACGACGGTGATTCGAGGCGTGGACGATCTCATCGGCCAGGTCGATGCCGTCAGCGTGGCGGCGC
>CAZZGM010000422.1:0-3203 GCA_964653955.1 uncultured Bifidobacteriaceae bacterium
ACTCCGCCACGAGGTTTTCCTGCAGTGAGCGAACGCCCAGGATGAAGAAACTCCCCAAGCCAACCGCCAGCAGGACGATGCGCACCTGACTGCCCGGCCGGCTGAGTTGCAGCACGGCATGGCGCAGGGCAAACGAGCGCGCGCGTGCCAGAGGCCGGATGGCGCGAATCAGCAGCAGACCGGCCAGCTGGAGTACCAACGCGGTGGAGGCAAGTCCAACCGCCACCACCACCCCCACCCGCCACGAACCCGCCTGCCACACGGTCAACGCCAGCAGCGCGACGCCAACGGCACCAAGCGTCAGCGCCTGCACCGCATCGACGCCGCCGGATGCCGTTTCGTCGCGCAGCAGCCGTGACGGTTTGACCTTCCGCACGTCCAGCAGCGGCACCAGCGCAAACAACACCGATACGAGGAGACCGATCCCCAGTCCCTGGACCACCGCGGGTACGGTGAGGCCATATTCGATGTCGAGACCTGGCGTGGCCGCGACGGCAAACGCCGACGGGACAACGGCCACGGCTCCGCCGGCCAGCGCCACGCCGAGCACGCTGCCCGCCAGTCCCAGCAGGATGACCTGCGCCAGGTAGATGGTCAGCAGTTGTGACGACCGCGCGCCAATACACTTCAGAACGGCAATGCTTTTGATCTTCTGCTGGACGAAGACCCGCGTGACGCTGGACACGCCAATGCCGCCAAGGATGACAATGACGAGCCCGACGAGACTCAGATAGTCCTCGGCACGGGCGAAGTCCTCGCCGATATCGTCTTCGGTGGCCTTGTAGGAGCGTATGCGGGCATAGGTGCCGGCGAAATCGCTCCGCAGCGCGGCCACCAGGCCATCGAGTGCCGGGTCGGGTACCTGCAGCAGACGCTGGTGGGACGCGCGGCTGCCGAACTGCAGCAGCCCGGTAGCTTCGAGATCGGTCAGAGAGACGAACACGCGAGGCCCGAGACTGAATGCCCCAAGCCGCCGTCCCGGCTCGCTCTCGATGACGCCGCGAATGTCGAACCGGCCGCTGCCAATCAACAGTGCATCACCAACGGCCAGTTCCAGTTGCGCCAGCAACTCGGGACGCACCAGCACACCGCCCCCGGCCAGCAGCGCGCCCGAGAATGGCGTGTCACCGGCCAGTTGCATACGGCCGTACAGCGGAAAGCCGTCTTCGACCGCGCGCAGTTCGACCATGCGCGCCAGGCCATCCTCCCGATCGGCGGCGCGCACCATGGTGGCCAGTTCGACGGACCTGATACTGCGGGCGCCGGCTTCTTCGATGCGGCGTGCGAGTATGGCCTCGACCTTCGGCGCGAGCGTCTGATTGCTGGTGACAAGGGCATCGGCGGCAATGAGCGCGCGCGCTTCGCCGGCAAAGGCCTGTCGCGCGCTCTGGATGACCGAGCGCAGGGCGACGATGGCGCCAACGCCCACCGCAATGCAGATGAAGAAGAACAACAGGCGCCGCCAGGACGATCGCATCTCGCGGGCGATCATCCGCAGCACGAACGTCATGGCGCGATGACCTCGGGCGCGGCGGCTTCGCCCACCGAACGTCCGTCGCGCAGCACCAGGCGCGCGTCGGCCACGCGCGCGACGTTGGCGTCGTGCGTCACCAGGACCAGCGTGACCTTGCGCGTCTCCCTCACCTGCAGGAGCAGGTCGAGGATGTGCCGTCCGTTGGTGCTGTCGAGATTACCGGTGGGTTCGTCGGCAAGCACCAGTGGCGGATCGTTGGCCAGCGCCCGGGCAATGGCCACGCGCTGCTGCTCGCCACCCGACAACTGTGACGGGTAGTGGTGCGCGCGATCGTGCAGGCCCACCTCGTCGAGCAGGGCCTGCGCGCGCACGGCGGCATCCTGCCGTCCGGCAATTTCCATGGGCACCTGGATGTTCTCGATGGCCGTGAGCGACGGCACGAGATGGAAGAACTGAAAGACGAAGCCAATCTTCTCGCCGCGCAGCCGCGCCAGCGCGTCTTCGTCGAGCCGCGTGATGTCGACGCCATCGATGAAGATCTGTCCCGACGTCGGCGCGTCGAGCCCGGCAATGAGGCCCAGCAGCGTCGACTTGCCGCTCCCCGACGGACCAATGATGGCCAGGCACTGCCCGTCCGGTACCTCGAGGCTGAGCGGATGAAGGATGGTGAGCGGCGCGCTGCCGCTCTGGACGGTCTTGCTGACGTCTCTCAGTGCAATCATCGTGTGGCCGCCGCTGCTGCGAGCACCGGTTCGAGCACCAGCCACACCGTATCGGCCAGGCGGCGAGCCCCCTCGGCGTTGGGGTGGATCCCGTCGGCCTGGTTCAGCGAGGGATCACCGGCAACGCCATCGAGTAGAAAAGGAATGAGCGGCACGTCGTACTCGTTCGCAAGGTCCTGGTAGACGCGGCGAAACCGCGCGGTGTAGAGAGGACCATTGTTGGGAGGCGCTTCCATCCCGGCCAGGACCACGGCAACCCCTTCGCGCCGGGCGCCTTCGATGATGGCCGCCAGGTTCTTCTTCAGTTCCTCGGTCGACAACCCGCGCAGGCCGTCGTTGGCCCCCAGTGCCACCACCATGACGCGCGGCCGACCCTGCAACGCCCACGACAATCGCCGCACGCCACCGGCGGACGTGTCGCCGGACACGCCGGCATTCACGACGGTCCACGCGGCGCCGCGTTCGTCGAGTCGATCCTGAATGAGTGCGGGGTAGCTGAGCGACTGGTCGAGCCCAAGGCCCGCCGTGAGGCTGTCACCAAGAAACACCACCTCGGGCCGCGACTCGACGGCTTCCCCGCCTCCGGCCGACGGTGCTTGCGATGTGACCGCGGGTGCCGGCGCACCGGCATCAGAATCAGTACCCGGGCCGGCGCATGCAACACCAAGTATCACGCCGGCCGTCAGCCACAGCAACGACAGTCTCACACCACTCACGCTTCTGATTATACGAAGCGTATTCGCCCGCCGTTGCATCACGCGACGTCCACCACCAGCGCCGTGGCGTTGTCGGTGGTGCCCTGTGCCAGTGCCTCGGCGACGAGCGCCGCCGCCACTGCGTCCGGCGCGCCGCCGCGTCCCAGCACGTTCGTCATGCTTGCGACATCCAGCCGGCCGTGCACGCCGTCGCTGCACAGCAGCAACCGGTCGCCGGGCCGTAACACCTCTTCACGGACCGGCGGACACACATCGTCTCGTGTTCCAACCACCGCCGTGAGCACATGGCGC
>CAZZGM010000423.1:0-3200 GCA_964653955.1 uncultured Bifidobacteriaceae bacterium
GGATGCACGGCGTCCCAGCCCCAGTATGTCCAGAATCATGCAGCCGGCGCCAATGGTAATGGCGGCATCGGCCACGTTGAACGCCCAGAAGTGCCAGCCGTTCCAGTAGGCATCCACGAAATCGAGGACGTAGCCGGCGGTGGCCCGGTCGATGAGGTTGCCGATGGCGCCGCCCACGACGGCGGCAATGCCCAGGCGTGCCACGCGATCGGCCAGCGGCACGCTCAGCGCGTACCACAGCAGGCCGCCGAGTGCGGCCAGGGCCAGCATCGACATCACCACGGTCTTGAACGCGAAGTCCACGCCGTTGAGCATGCCGAACGCCGCCCCTGTGTTGTGCACGCGTGTCAGGCTGAGCAGGTCGGGAATCACGTCGATGCTCTGGTGCAGCGCCAGCGCATCGCGCACCAGCGCCTTGGTGATCTGGTCCAGGATCACGACCACCAGGATCACGCCAATCTCGAGCCGGCGTTCGCGCAGCAGGCTCACGCGTGGACCACCGGTCCCAGCGCTTCGACACAGCGCGGGCACAGTCCCCTGGTGGCCTCGGCATCACTCACCGACGGCACATACCGCCAGCAGCGGTCGCACTTGATGCCGTCGGCAGGCGCCGCCGCAACGGCAATCGAACCGGCGCCGATGTCGTGCTCCCAGCCACCGGCCGGGGGTGGGCCGGCTTGCACAGAGGCCGTGGACACGCCAAAGACGGTCGCGAGGTCGGCCTCGTATCCCGACAACGCGGCAAACGCCTGGTCGTCGGCAAACACCGTGATCTGCGCCGACAGATTCGACGAAATACGCTTCTCGGTCCGGAGCGGCTCGAGTGTGGCGTGCACGGCCTCGCGCGCCGAGCGCAGGGCGTTCCATTGGCTCAGCAGTGCCGGATTGCGGAAGGCCTCAAGCTCGTCACCCATCGGGAACAGCGCCATGTGAACTGACGGCAGACGACCGCCGGGAAGCGCGCGCCACAGTTCGTCCATGGTCACCGATAAAATCGGCGCAAGCAGGCGTGCGAGGCCATCGACAATGGTCAGCATGGCCGTCTGGCCCGATCGACGCGCCTCGGACTCCGCACCGTACGTGTACATCCGGTCTTTCGTGACGTCCACGTAGAACGCGCTCAGGTCCACCGTGATGAACGTGTTGGCGGCCTGGAAGATGGCCGGGTAGTCGTAGTCGTCGTAGGCGGCGACAATCCGGTCGGCGCACTCGGCATACTTCGCCAGAGCCCAACGGTCGATTTCCAGCAAACGATCGACCGGTACCGCATCGGTGGCCGGGTCGAAGTCGTACAGGTTGGCCACCAGCACGCGGATGACGTTGCGGAACTTGCGGTACGCCTCGACCGTACGTGCGAGGATCTCCTTGCCGAGCCGGATGTCCTCCCGATAGTCGACCATCGACACCCACAGGCGCAGGATCTCGGCGCCGCTCTGCTTGATGACGTCCTGTGGCGCGACGAAGTTGCCCACCGACTTCGACATCTTCCGGCCCTGCTCGTCGACGACGAAGCCGTGTGTCAGCACCTGGTCGAACGGCGCCCGGCCGCGCGTGCCGATGCCCACCAGCAGCGAACTGTGGAACCAGCCGCGATGTTGATCGCTGCCTTCGAGGTAGATGTCAGCCGGCCAGCGGTGATGCTCGCGGAATGGCAGCACGGCCTCGTGGCTCGAGCCCGAGTCGAACCAGACGTCGAGGATGTTGCTTTCGCGTTCGAACGACGTGCCGCCACACGATGGGCAGGCCAGGCCGTCCGGCACGAATTCCTCGAGGGGCCGTTCGTACCATGCATCCGCACCGTACTCGTCGAACACCGCCGCCGCCCGTTCGACGAGCGCAGCCGTGAGCACGGCCGTGCCGCACGACGTACAGTCCATGGCCGGGATGGGCACGCCCCACGCACGCTGGCGCGAGATGCACCAGTCGGGCCGGTTGGCAATCATGCCGTCGATGCGGGCCTGTCCCCACGATGGAATCCATCGCACGCGCTCGCGGATTTCCTTCAGCGCCCGCGCCCGCAGGTCGTGCGACTCCATCGCGATGAACCACTGCGCCGTGGCAAGGAAGATCACCGGGTTGTGGCAGCGCCAGCAGTGCGGGTAGGAGTGGTCGTAATCCTCACGATGCCACAACCGTCCGCGCTCGGTCAGCGCCGCTTCCACGCGCGGGTTGGCGTCGAACACCTGGAGGCCGGCAAAGAGCCCCACGTTCTCGTTGAAGTGCCCGCCGGCGTCGAGGGGCGCGTAGATCTCCAGGCCGTACTTGACGCCCGTCTTGTAGTCGTCGGCACCGTGTCCTGGTGCCGTGTGCACCGCGCCCGTGCCGGCTTCGAGTGTCACGTAGTCGCCCAGCACGCCCAGCGAGTCGCGGTCGTACAGCGGATGCCGGAACACCAGGCGTTCCATGGCCGTGCCCGGGAATTCGGCAAGGGGCGCACCCAGCGCGCGGCCGACCTTCTCCGACACCGTTGCTGCCAGGTCCTTCGCGACGATGAGCGCCGTGCCGTCGACGTCGTAGGCCGCGTACTGGAAGTCGGGGTGGAAGGCGATGGCCAGGTTGGACGGGATGGTCCAGGGCGTGGTCGTCCAGATGAGCACCGACACCGGCCGCCCGGCGAGCGCGGGCGCGCGCCGCCCGAGTTCTTCCAGGCTCGACGCGGCCATGGGGAACTCGACGTAGATGGACGGCGAGGTGTGCGGCTCGTACTCCACCTCGGCCTCGGCCAGGGCGGTGCGGCAGTGCGTGCACCAGTGCACCGGCTTCTTGCCCTTGTAGACCATGTCCTGCTCGACGAACTTCCCGAGCGCGCGGACGATGGACGCCTGATAACGGAAGGCCATCGTCTTGTAGGGGTCGTCCCACAGGCCGATGATGCCGAGGCGCTTGAAATCGCGCCGCTGGATGTCGACGTATTTTTCCGCGTAGGCACGGCAGGCGCGGCGGAAGTCGGCCGTCGACATCTCGCGCTTCTTCTTGCCCAGCTCGCGATCGACCTTCAACTCGATCGGCAAGCCGTGGCAGTCCCAGCCGGGCAGGTACGGCGCGTCGAAGCCGGCCATGTTGTGCGACTTGACCACCAGGTCCTTGAGGACCTTGTTGAGGGCCGTGCCAATGTGGATTTCGCCGTTGGCATACGGCGGGCCGTCGTGGAGCAGATAGAGGGGCGCCCCCTTGCGGGCGGCCCTGATCTGGCCATACAG
>CAZZGM010000424.1:0-2776 GCA_964653955.1 uncultured Bifidobacteriaceae bacterium
CGTCCGGCAACCGAGGCCGCATAATCAACCCGTCCACCAAACCGGATCAAGTCCACAGACGCGATTTCCTGGACCGATCCGACCAGAGATGTGGCCTTTCTCGCGTTCGACAGAAACGGAAATGGCCTCATCGATCATGGCGAGGAACTCTTTGGAAACGTGACGCCCCTGCCACCCGGATCGCCACAACAGCGCGCCGAGCATGGCTTTGATGCTCTTGCGTCTCTCGAACACAAGAGTTACGGACCAAGCGTACCAGACGGCATCATTGACGCACGCGATGCCGCGTATCACAAGTTACTGTTCTGGAAAGACACGAGCCACGATGGCTTGTCTCAACCAGACGAACTCATGCGTGCGTCCGACGCAGGTCTGATCGCCATTGAGACCAGGTTCCGCGAAAGTAAGAGACAGGATGAACACGGCAACGAATACCGTCTGCGCGGAATTAGCTGGTGGCAAAGAGCCAACCGCTTAGAGGCACGTCTCTTCTACGACGTGTGGTTCGTGCCTCGTCGTTAGCCCCTCTGCCCGCGAGTGTCGGCAGCTACACGCCCGCCGCCTTCAGTGCCGCCAGCACCCGCGCCGTCCGGAACGGCACGCGCCGCAGCCGCACGCCGGTGGCGTCGAAGATGGCATTGGCCACCGCCGCCAGCGTCGGCTTGCACACCGTTTCGCCGGCACCGTAGTGCGGAAGGTCAGGACGCTCCGGATTGGGGTCGCCGTTGACAATGACGATGTCGATGCGGGCAGGAGTGTCGGCGTGTGTGAGGGTGGGATGCGATACCCAGTCGGCACTCAGCACCTTCTCGCTGTCGAAGCGCACCTCCTCGTGCAGCGCGCGGCTCACCGAGTGCAGCATGCCGCACTCGAGCGTGCGGCGCAGGCCCTCGGGATTGACCACCAGTCCGCAGTCGTGCGCGCACACCAGGCGCTTCACCCACACGCGTCCCGTGCGCCTGTTCACTTCCACTTCCGCGATTTCCACGGCCACCGTCTGGCTGCGGTAGGCGTAGGCAATGCCGCGCCCGGTGAGCACATCGCCGCTGCCGCGCGGGCCCGGTGAAGGTCGTGCCTCCCACTCGAACGCTTCCGCTGCCGCCTTCAGGCAGGCAATGGAACGCGCCCGCTTGAACCCGCTGTCATCGTCGC
Organism: uncultured Bifidobacteriaceae bacterium; assembly: GCA_964653955.1. Taxonomy (GTDB): domain Bacteria; phylum Acidobacteriota; class Vicinamibacteria; order Vicinamibacterales; family UBA2999; genus VFZN01. The sequence continues at coordinate 1,153 of CAZZGM010000424.1, forward strand.
TGCCGGCTTCGAGCAGCTGCAGCCGAAACGCGACAGGGTCGGCACCCGCCGCGACGGCCAGTTCGTCGATGAAACTCTCGGACGCAAACGTCACCTGCGGGCCGTCGGGATCGCGCAGGTTGCCGGCGCGGAGCGGTGTTTCCCACACCAGCGGCAGCGGGATCACGCTGCCGCTCGTACGCCGATGGGGAATCTCGTACATGTCGGACGGATACGAAGCGCGCCCTGCCGCGGGCTCCGCCTTGCGCCGTCCGGTAAGCTGCGAGATGAGCACCGTGTCGAACTCGTTGTAGCCCAGGTGATTGTGGTCCGCCGCGCGCGCGTTGAAATCCAGCGCCACGAGGCGCCCGTCCGCGTCCAGTCCGCCGCGCATCGACACGAGATAGGCCGGTCCCTTGGTGTCCCAGGCGGTTTCTTCCTGCCGGCTCCACTGCACGCGCACCGGCCGCTTCAGTTTTGTCGCCAGATACGCCGCCTCGAACCCCGCATCGTCCGCCGCCGTCCGGCCGTACACCTGCGGACCGTCCATCCACACCACGCGTACGCGATCGCGCGGCATGTCGAGGAAACGAGCGACGCCGTTCCTGAGGCCGTACGACTTCATGTCGTTGGAGTAGATCGTGAGCTGATCGTTCGACGGATCGGCCAGCGCATGCGCGGGCCCGAGCGCGGTGTGCCCCTGGAACGGCACCTCGTACTCCGCCTCGACGCGGCGTGCGGCACCGGCCAGCGTGCCGTCCGGATCGCCCTTCACCACCGGCTTCATGGTGCTGCTGGGCGAGGTCCGCCGCAGGTAGTCGAACAGCTCATCCGACGGAGGAAACGGCGCAGACGATGGTTTCTGCCACGCCACCTTGAGCTGGCGCGCGGCACGGATGGCCTGCTCTTCGCGCTCGCAGATCACGGCAATGTAGTTGCCTTCGTGCACCACCTGCACGAAACCCGGGATGTCCCTGACGGAGGCTTCGTCGACACTCACGACCGACGCGCCGGCCACCGGCGGCCGGACGTGGCGCGCGTGCACCATGCCCGGCACCTTCACGTCCACGGCCCACGTGAGCGTGCCGTCCACCTTTGGTGGAATGTCGTAGCGCGGCAGCGACTGCCCGACGATTCTGAGTTGCTGCACAGACTTGAGCGGTGCCTCGCCAGTCACCGCGTCCACATTCGCACCCGTCAGCGTCACGTTGAAACGTTCGCCGCCAATCAGCTCGCCATAGGTGACGTGGCGGTCGGGATCATTGACCACCGACACCACTCCGTCTTTCACCACCAGCCGGTCCAGCGGTGTCGTGAGCCGAACGGTGGCCATTCCCAGCAACACACGCCGCGCTTCCGCCGCCACGCGGCGCATTGGCCATCCGTCGGTCTGCAGCGCGTCGGATCCACCAGAACCACCCTGGTCCACCGTGGTGTCGGTACTGCCCATCACGCAACTGGTGTGCTCGTAGGCAATGTCGAGTTCGTCGGCCATGATCTGCCGGAAGGCCGTGCCCGTGCCCTGGCCAAGATCGGTTTTCCCGACGTAGAACGTGGCCGTGCCGTCCGTCCGAATCACGATCCACGAATCGAGCTGGCGGAAATCGATGTCGGGATAGGGACCGGGGCCCTGGGCCGCCACCGG
>CAZZGM010000424.1:2786-3187 GCA_964653955.1 uncultured Bifidobacteriaceae bacterium
CCACGCCCGAAGCCGCGGCGCTCGTGCCAACCACGAGCAGGCCCGACGTCTTCAGGAAGTCACGGCGCGAAAACGCGATCATCGCGGTACCCCAGGTACGTCAGGCTGCACATCCGGCGGCTCCGACGGCCCGGCCATGGCGGCCGCTGCGCGCTTGATGGCGGCCTGGATGCGGTAGTAGCTCATGCACCGGCACAACGTGCGCGCCATCTCCGCGCGAATCTGCTGATCCGTGGGCCGCGGGGTGCGATCGAGCAGCGCCTTGGCCGTCAGAATCTGGCCGTTCTGGCAGAAGCCGCATTGCGGCGCCTGTTCGTCGATCCACGCCTGCTGCAGCGGGTGCAGCCGGCCGTCGGTGGCCAGGCCTTCGAGTGTGGTGATCTCCGCTCCCTGTGACGAGG
>CAZZGM010000425.1:0-3186 GCA_964653955.1 uncultured Bifidobacteriaceae bacterium
GGTTTGTCTGACGCGGCACCGCGCTGATTGCCGGCACGAACAAAAAAACACGCGGCGCGCTGCGCGTCGCGAGCCCGGCGCGGTTATTCTTCGCCGGACTCTTCGCCGGAGGGGCTTGATACGTCGTCGGGTGGGCCCGGGGGGATACCGGCTTCGGCTCTCGACTTTTCGTCGGTGAAGTGGGCGTCCACGAAGTCGTCGATGGACGTCTGATCCACGGCGTCCACACGCGTGAAACACAGGCCCATTCCCGCCTTGGCGTCGCTCCAGCAGACGCGCGCGTCGAGATCGATGTCCTTCTTCGATCCCGGCAGCCGGAAGCGCAGCTTCACTTCCGTATCACGCTCGAGCGGGCTCGTCGTCCGGATGGCCATGCCGCCACGGTTGATGTTCAGCGTGAGGGCGGCGGCAATGGTGCCGCCGGAGCGGTAGGCAATGGGAATGCCGAGCACGAGCCGTGGACTGCCGCGCCGGTTGAAGTTGTCGGGGAACAGGTGCGGAGCCAGCGACGGCAGGATGTGCTGCGCCGCGCTGTACTCGTTGATGTAGCCGCCCACGCCGAGCGCGGCCAGTTCGCGGACCTCGTCCGCACTCGAGACCGTCCCGCTGAACACCAGGATGGGCAGGCGTCCGCCGTCCAGCTTGCGCACGGCGCGGACGAGGTCCACGCCCGACTGGTGCGGCAGTTTCAGGTCGACCAGCAGCAGGTCGATTTCCTCCAGATCGGCCCGCACGCGCGCCAGCAACTCCGCGGCGCTGCGGGCAAACGTGGCACGGTGACCCGCCCCTTCGAGCGCGGTCATGAATCGCTCGCGCACGAAGGGCGTATCGTCGGCAATGAGCACGGTCTTGCCCGGCGCAGCAGATGACGCCATAGAACCGAGAGTATATAATCGCGCAAGCCGTTCTGGCCGCAAGGAGCCTCTTCATGTCCGCCATTTGTCCCGAGTGCGACTCCGACATCGACATTGACGAACAGGACGCCGACATCGGCGATGAACTCACGTGCGCCGAGTGCGGGTCCCTGCTCCGCATCGCCAACGATTCGCCCGTCGAACTCGAAGTCGCCGATGACGACGACCTCGACGACGACGATGAGGACGACGACGATGAGGATGAGGAAGAAGACGACGACGAGGACGACGTCGACGACGAGGACGACGACGGCTATTCAGACGAGGACTGAGTTGCGTGCCGGCCGTACGGCCCGGCGCGAGGTGGCTGGCAGGTTCCGCCTTCGCCACGAGTTCATCGAAACGATACATCGCTCCGGTACGCTGAACGCGGCGCGCATGCTGTGCCCGGTACCGTGAGCGCTGCCCGTCTGCTTGGCGCGCTCGCACTGGTGGTGGGCCTGGCCCACCTGCCGTTCCTGACGTCCACCCTCGAAGACATCGACTCCGTCAATTTCGCGCTGGGCATCCGCGACTTCGACGTCTCGCAGCATCGTCCGCACCCGCCCGGCTACCCGGTGTATATCGGCGCGGCGAAGGCGGTGGCGGCCGTGGTTGGCGTGGTGTCTGGTCACGAGACACCGTCCGCGATTGAGGCACGCGCATTGTCGCTGCTGTCGCTGGCGGCAGCCGTCCTCCTGCCGTTCCTGATGTACCGGGTGGCGGCAGGTCTCAGGCCTGTCCGCGAAGCGCAGCCGCCGTGGCGCACGCTGGACCTGCCAGCCGTGGCGGCGGCGGCACTCACGGTGAGTGCCCCACTGGTGTGGAGCCTGGCGGTGCGGCCGATGAGCGATCTGCCCGGCCTCGTGCTGGCCATGGCGGCGCAAGGGTGTCTGGTGGCGGCATGGTGGTGGCAGACGTCGCCGCCCGATGGTGACCGGCGCCTGGACCCCGGTCAGACGGCAGCGTCGGGCCGCATGATCGTGCTGGGCGCGCTGCTGGCCGGCGTGGCCATCGGCCTGCGGACGCAGACGTTGTGGCTCACGGCGCCGCTGCTGCTGCTGGTGCTGCTGGATCGCGTTGGCCGTGGTGTGGCCGGTGCGTTGATGGGTGCCGTCATGACGTCCGCCATTGGTGCACTGCTGTGGGCCGTGCCGCTCGTGGTGGCCAGCGGTGGGCTGCAGGCCTATCTGGCCGCGCTCGGGTCGCAGGCCGGGGAAGATTTCGCGGCGGGCGAGATGTTGTACGTGAACCTGTCGCCGCGGCTCCTGGCGCAGGCGCTGGTCCACACGTTCATCGACCCATGGGAGTCCGTCGTGCTGGCGGCCGTGGTGCTGGCGGCGGCCGGTCTGGGCGCCGTGCTGCTGTTGGTGCGCGACCGCCGGACGTTGGTTGCGGTAGCGGTGATGGGCCTGCCGTACCTGGTGTTCCACCTGCTGTTCCAGGACACGTCGTTCACGCGATATGCGCTGCCGCTGGTGCCGGTGGTGGTACTGCTGGCTGTACGCGGCGTGACGCTGCTGTCGGCGCGCGCGGTGGTGCCCGCGGCCGCAGTGTTGTCGTTGTGGAGCGTCGCGGTCGCGTCGCCCGCCGTGACGGAATATGCGGCCGTGCCGGCGCCGGTGGTGCGTGCGGTGCAGGCCATGAATGCGGAGGCAGCGGCAACGCCACCGGTGGCCTTGGCCATGCACCAGACGTTTCAGCGCCCGATCGAAGCCGAGACCGTGAACGTGCAGCCACGGCTTCCGTCGCCGCCCCGGCTGGAGTGGTTGGACGTCGCGGAGTTCTGGAAGGCAGGAGGTGCCGGCTCCGTGTGGTTCCTGGCGGATCCACGCCGCACCGATCTTGCGCTGTTCGATCCGCAGAGCCGGCGCGACGTGGTGCCGTTTCGCTGGGCGCCGGATGGCCGGAGGATCTACGGTGGCATGCGTCCGGTGGCGCTGGACTGGATCCGCATGAACCCACCGCGCTGGTTCGCGGAAGAAGGCTGGTCGCTGACGCCGGAAACCGCGGGCATGGCCCGCCTGATGGGACGTGGTCCGCATCTCGGGCCCATCACGGCGCGCGTGCGGCGCGACGGGGGAGCCATGCGGGTGCTGGTCGGCGGCCGGCATCTGGGCGGCCCGCAGGATGAGGCCGTGCGGTTCACCATGCGCGTGGACGGACGGGTGGCCGAAGAGTGGGATGCCGCACCGGGGTTCTTCCTCCGCACCATCGATCTCCCGGCCGGCGCGCTCGATGGACCGGGCACGCTGGCGGCTTTGACCATCAAGTCCGCGGGCATGGGCGCCGT
>CAZZGM010000426.1:0-1519 GCA_964653955.1 uncultured Bifidobacteriaceae bacterium
AGCACATGTCCATCGTCGGCCCGCGTGTAGCCATGTTTCCAGGCCAGGAACACGCCCAGGGCCAGCAGGCTCAGCCGTGCGAGTGTCGACGGGTGCGTGCGGGTTCGCCATGCGGTGACGATCAACCACGACGCCTGGCCGGCCAGCACGACGAGGCCGGCGCGCCACGCGAGGTCGCGTTCGTTCATGGCCATGGCCCCGCCGTAGCCCGCCGCGAGGTGCAGGCTCGTGCGGATGTACGGCCAGAAGTCCTCGAGGCGCTGGCCGGCCAGCAGCCACCACGTCACGATGGCGGCCGGAACACCCGCGGCGACGAGCAGTGCGCGGCGGGGGCGTCCTTCGAGCCCGGCCACGATGGATGCGACTCCGGCGGCCGCCGTCACGAGGATCATCGTCGTGAACTTCACGACCGCCAGGGCGCCAAGAGCGGTAATGGCCACGAGCGTGCGCCAGCGCGGTGCTTCCGGCGTCATCCACAGCAGCGCCAGTGCGACGACCAGGGCCAGCGTCACGGCATCGAACAGGTCGGTGCCGCACACGAGGAGCGTGGCGCACCAGAGTATCCGGCTCGACCGTGGCAGCGACCACGCAACGCCACCGAGCAGGCACGCCAGTGCGAAATGCGCGGGTAGTTGGCCCCGCAACTTGCCGGCAACGGCTTCGGGGACCACATTGGACTGCATCCACCAGCCGAGTGGCCCCCAGGTGAACACGATGTCGGTGCCGAAGCGCCAGCCGCGAAGCCACGCATCCGAGAGCACCTGTTGCCAGCCGGGATCGAGACGGGGAGACAGCGGCGCCGGCCAGACGAAGGTGGCGAGCCAGAGGAGAACGACAAAGAGCAGCAGCGAAACGGCGCGCATCCTGCGATGCCACACCTGACGCGCCGATGACGACATGCGCCGGCAATTGTAGCGGGCCAGCGTCATTGTTGTATGACCGACATCGGATTGACGGGCGCGTGCGCTATCCTTGTTGCTCGTCCCCGGCCGCGGGACCTTTCGTACCATGGCCATTGCCTGCACGATCGTCGCCCGCAACTACCTGCCGCACGCCCGCGTGCTGGCGGAGTCGTTCACTCATCACCACCCGGACGTTCCCTTCGTGGTGCTCGTCGTCGACGACGAGACACAGCAGGTGGACCTGTCGGGCGAGCCGTTCGCGGCGTTACGCCTGGCCGAAATCGGCCTGCCGCGCCAGGAAATCAGTGTGCTGGCGGCCATTTACGACGTCACGGAATTGTCGACGGCCGTGAAGCCGTGGCTGCTGAAATACCTGCGTGCCGAAGGCCATGACGTGGCCGTGTACCTGGATCCTGATATCAAGGTGTATGCGCCGCTGACCGAGGCCATCGCGCTGGCGGCCGGCGACGGCGTGGTGCTGACGCCGCACACCATGGTGCCGTTCCCCGAGGATCAGTACCGCCTGGAGACAGCGGATCTGCTGGCCGCCGGTGCGTTCAATCTGGGGTTCATTGCCGTCGGTCCGCTGGCGGATCCGTTCCTCGACTGGTGGTGGT
>CAZZGM010000426.1:1529-3168 GCA_964653955.1 uncultured Bifidobacteriaceae bacterium
CGCGCACCCGCCGTCATGCGGTGTCGGATCCGGCGCGGCAGATGTTCACGGATCAGCGGAGCATCGATCTCGTGCCGTGCCTGTACGCGCACGACATCCTGAAAGATCCGTCCTATAACGTCGCCTACTGGAACCTGCATGGGCGGGTACTCGAGCGGGCGGGCGACGGGTATACGGTGGACGGGCGTCCGCTGACGTTCTTCCACTTCAGCGGCTTCGATCACCGCAAGCCGCATCTGCTGAGCAAACATCAGGGTGAGCGGCCGCGCGTGCTGCTGAGTGAACGGCCCGTGCTGGCGGAGTTGTGTCGCGAGTACGCGGCGGATCTGGTGAGGCACGGCATCGATGCACCGGATCCGCTGCCGTACGGATGGGCACGGTTTGGCGACGGCCACGAGTTGACGGGCAAGTGCCGGCGTCTGTATCGCGATGCGGTCATCGAGGCCGAAGTCCAGGGCCTGCCCGTGCCGCCGGGACCGTTCACGGATGCGTCGGCCGACACGTTCATTGCCTGGCTGCGCGCGCCGGTCGGACATGGCCCGCGCCCGCGGCTGCCGCGGCTGCTCGAGTGGATTCACCGGCAGCGCATCGATCTGCAGCGGCATTTTCCGGATCCGGAAGGCGCCGATCTGGTGGCCTACCTGGAGTGGATCAGGCACGACGGTGTGGTGCAGGAGCGCCTGCCGGCAGCCGTGCTGCCGACCGATGCCGACATGGCCGCCGCCCGCGAACGGTGGGCGGCATCCCCGGACACCCTCCAGCCCGGCCTCAACATCGTCGGATACCTGCGGGCGGAACTGGGCGTGGGTGAAGCGGGCCGGCTGCTGGCGGCCGCGGCCGGCCACGCGGGGATTCCGTACGAGGCCATTGCTTACTGCGATACGCGCAGCCGCCAGGAGCACCGCTTCGACACCGCGCAGCGCGTGCGCGCGGCGTTCGATATCAACGTGATGTGCGTCAACGCGGACGCGACGCCGGGTTGCGCGCGCGCGTTCGGCCCAGAGTTCTTCGACGGCCGGGTCACGGCGGGCCTGTGGTTCTGGGAAGTGGAGCAGTTTCCCGGGGCGTACGCCTACTCGTTCACGTTCGTCGACGAGGTGTGGGCGGCCAGCGAGTTCGTGGCCGAGGCGCTGCGCCGCGTGTCGCCGAAGCCGGTGCGCCATGTGCGTCTTCCCGTCAGCGCGCCGGTGATCAAGCAGCCGCGGACGCGCGCGGAACTGGGACTGCCGGACGGGCCGCTGTTCCTGTTCATGTTCGACTACCTCAGCGTCGTCGAGCGCAAGAACGCGGTTGGTCTGGCGCGCGCGTTCCGCATGGCGTTTGCACCCGGCCAGGGACCCACGCTGGTCATCAAGACCATCAATGGTGACCTGCGCCGTGTCGATCGCGAACGGCTGCTGCACGCCGTGGCCGACCGGCCCGACATCCGGGTGATTGACGATTACTGGAGCGCCAACGACAAGACGGCACTGCTGGCGCTGTGCGACTGCTACGTGTCGTTGCACCGATCCGAGGGACTGGGCCTGACCATGGCCGAGGCCATGACGCTGGGGCGCCCGGTCATTGCCACCGGCTATTCGGGCAACCTGGATTTCATGACCGCGGAAAACAGCTATCTGGTGCGGCACGACATGGTGCC
>CAZZGM010000427.1:0-3156 GCA_964653955.1 uncultured Bifidobacteriaceae bacterium
GCTGAACCTTGAGGAGGACAGCGTTGGCGCCGTGCTCCTCAAGGTTCAGCGCAATGCCGAACACGCCGTGCGGGAACTCGAGCATCTCGCCCGCCATGGCGCGCTCGCAGCCGTGCAGGCGGGCAATGCCGTCGCCGAGCGACGTGACGGTGCCGACCTCGGCCACGTCGACGTCCACCGCGAAGCTGCCGATCTGGTCCCTGATGATTTTCGAAATCTCGTCGGATCGAATGCTCATGGTTCCTTAGCCCTGGGCGACCAGCTGGTCGCGCATCTTCTTCAATTGCGTCCGGACACTGCCGTCGTACACCGTGCTGCCGACGCGCGCCACCACACCGCCCAGCAGCGACGGATCGACGGTGACGTTCATGGTGATCTGCTTGCCCGTGGCCGCGGCCAGGCTGGACTGGAGCGCGGAGGCCGCGTCGGGCGCCAATGGCGCAGCCGTCTGCACGTCGGCCTGCAGGATGTTGCGGTAGTCGAGCAGCCGCGCCGTGTACGCCGCGGCGATCTCCGGCAGCAGTGCCAGACGGCGTCGATCGGCCAGCAGGCCCATCAACTTCGCCACCGGCGTCACGACCGACAGACGCTCCGCAATGGCGGTGACAACGCGGCGCCGCGCGTCTTCGGGAACGTTTCGGCTGGACAGTACACGCGACAGTTCGTCGCTGCCGGCAATGGTGGTGACGAGGTCCGACAGATTCTGCTCGACCTGGACGAGGTCCGATTCTTTCTGCGCGACATCGAACAACGCGCGCGCGTAGCGGACGGCGGAGGCACGGTCGGACATGTCAGCCCTTCACCTGCTCGAGATAACGGTTCACCAGCCGCGCATGATCGTCGGGCGTGGTTTCGCGGCCGATACGTTCCGTGGCCAGGTCCAGCGCCAGGTCGGCGGCATGTTCGGTGAGCGCGCGTTTGGCGAGGCGCACCTGGAGGTCGATGTCGCGGCGTGCCTGTTCGATCAGGCGATCGCGCTCGGCGGCGGCCTGCTGCGCAATACGCTGTTCTTCGGCGGCAATCTCGGCCTGGCCGCGCGTGCGCAGCGCCTCGAGCTCGTCGGGCAGCGCCTTCATCTTGCGATCGATTTCGTCGAGTTGCGCCGTGGCACTCGTGCGCAGCGCTTCGGCGTCCACCAGGTCCTTGCGAATGGTGTCGCTGCGCCCCTTGAGGTAGCCGGCCAGCGGCGTCTTCAGGAAGTAGTAGAGCACCCCGCACATGATGGCGAAGTTCACCACCGGCCAGAAGAAGTCGGCCAGGCTCATCGCGTGGTGTTCGCCCTCTTCGGCGGCAGCCGCCATCGGCACGGCGGCCAGCGCCAGCAGGCACACGGTGACCGTGATGGGGGTCACGACGGAGCGTCGCACTCTGTGCATAAATTCACAAGCGGTCGCGCGGTGCGATGACACACTCTTCTCCCTGTCCAAACCCACCGGCCTAAGACGCCCGGCCCAGTACGCGGTTGACGATCGCACCAGCCAGCTCCGTGGCTTCGCGATCCAGCGACGCCCGGGCCGCGGCCGACTCGCGCGCCACGGTTGCCGTTGCGTCCCCGGTTTCGCGCTCCACTGCGACACGCGTTTCCGCCAACAACGTCGAGCGCTTGTCCATGGCCGCACGGCGCGTATCGTCAATCTGTTTATAGACGTCGGCCCGTGCCGCGTTCAGCTTGCGCTCGTACTCCGCGGCGGCCGCGGCCGCCTTGGTGGCCGCCGACTCGGCCAGTTCGCGCGCACCACGCACCGCCTCGGTACGCGCATCGATGACCTTCAGAATCGGCTGGAAGATCAGCGTGTTCAGGAGGACCGTGCAGAGCAGCAGAAAGAAAACGACCCAGAGGGTCGAAAGGTCCGGAATCATGACAAACGTCTAAGGATATCACGGGACCGAGGCAGCCCGGCAGACGCCAGGACGGTCACGCTCGCCCGGACAGCCTCGCCGGCCCGCCTCGCCAGCATTGGCGTTTCCGGGCGGGCGCGCTGTTGAGGGAACCACGGCAGTTCCACGCACACGCTCGCAAGGTTTAGGCTAAACAACAGAAACAAGGACGCCCTCCCCGTACGCGCCAGCGCCCGTGACACGGCCGATCACCGGCGCCCGGACACCGGCCAGCGCCAACGCGGTCACCATGGCGGCCTGCTGCTCAGGGGCCACGGCCACCAGGAGCCCGCCACTGGTCTGCGGGTCGAACAACAGGTCCTGCCAGTCGCGCTCGACTGTCCCGGCAAACCGCACCGCCGTCCCGAAGTGACTGCGATTGCTGGACATCCCGCCCGAACGGCTGCGCGAAACCAGGGCCAGGACACCGTCATGAACCGGCACCGTGCTGGTTTCCAGCTCGAGCGTGACACCGCTGGCCACCGCCATTTCCGAACCGTGACCCAGCAATCCGAAACCCGTGACGTCCGTGCAGGCATGTGCACCACCGGCCGCGCGGATGGCTTCGGCGGCCGCACGATTGAGCGTGGCCATGGCCGCCGACACGCGGGCCACCAGATCGGCCGGCGCGCCACCCTTCTTGATGGCGGTCCCGACAACGCCCGTCCCGAGGGATTTGGTCAGCAGCAGCACGTCGCCGGGACGAGCGCCGGCGTTGGTGAGCATCCGCCCGGGCTCCACGGCGCCAGTCACCGCATACCCGAACTTGATTTCGGGATCCCGTACGGTGTGCCCGCCCAGCAGAACGGTGCCAGCCTCACGCAGCTTGTCGTAGCCCCCGCGGAAAATAGCCGTGATGTCGTCCTTTTCCAGGCCGTCGCTCGGGAATGCGGCAATGGCCAGCGCCGTTCGTGGCTCGCCGCCCATCGCATAGATGTCGCTCAGCGCGTTGGCCGCGGCAATCTGCCCATACAGATACGGGTCATCGACGATGGGCGTAAAAAAGTCCACCGTCTGCACCAATGCCGGCCCTCCCTCCCACGCGTACACACCGGCATCGTCCGCCGTCCTGAAGTCGACCAGGACACGGGGATCGGACGAAGGAGGTATGTCGCCCAGGACCTGGGCGAGCTCGCCGGCGGCGAGTTTACTCGCTCAACCAGCGCAGCTGACCATTTCGGTCAGCCGCTTCTTTCCAAACGGGTTCATCCGCCGATCTTGGCAAACGGCAGGCGGAAGGCACAAGGTAAAAGGCGGAAGGCGGAAGGCGGAAGGCGG
>CAZZGM010000428.1:0-3141 GCA_964653955.1 uncultured Bifidobacteriaceae bacterium
CACTTCCTTGCGCCGCGACTGCACCTGGCTGGACCGTGTGCCGGCGGAGAACCGGGCAATGAAGTCGTTGAGCTGCGCAATCTTCTTGGCACGCTGCGCGTTGTCGGCTTCGACGCGTGAACGAATCTGCGTCTTGGCCAGCACCATCTCGTCGTAGCCGCCCGTGTAGGTGATGATGGTCTGATAGTCGATGTCGGCGGTGTGCGTGCAGACGGCATTCAGGAAATGCCGGTCGTGCGAGATCACGATGAGCGTGCCGTCGTAGCGGTTGAGGAAGTCGATGAGCCAGTGGATGGAGTCGAGGTCCAGATGGTTCGTCGGTTCGTCCAGCAGCAATGCCTGAGGGTGGCCGAACAGAGCCTGCGCCAGCAGCACGCGCACCTTCTGCCCCCCCTGCAGCTCGCTCATGCGGCGCGTGTGCAGTTCGTCGGGGATGTCGAGCCCCTGCAGCAGGATGGCCGCATCGCTTTCGGCGGTGTAGCCGTCCTCTTCGCCCACCGTACCTTCCAGCTCGCCGAGGCGCATCCCGTCCTCGTGCGTCATGTCCGCCTTGGCGTACAGGAACTCCCGCTCTTCGAGCGCCGCCCACAGCCGCGGGTTGCCCATGATGACGGTATCGATGACGCGGTACTGGTCGTAGGCGAACTGATCCTGGCGGAGCACGCCCAGGCGATCGGGCCGGGTGACCGTACCGCGCTGAGGTGGCAGTTCGCCGGTGAGCAGCTTCATGAAGGTGGACTTGCCGGCGCCGTTCGGTCCGGTCAGGCCATAGCGGCGCCCGGGCAGAAAGGCGGTCGTCACCTCGTCGAAGAGGACCTTGGCGCCGTAGCGCATGGAGACGTCGTTGACGGCAATCATAAACCGTCGATCGTAGCACAGCAGGTATAAGCTAAACGACCATGCGGCTCGAGAACCAGCGCCAGAGTACGAATATCGAAGACCGCCGCGGCATGCGGATGCGCGGCCCGGCCGGCATCGGCGGTGGCGGCATCGGGATGATCCTCATCGTCCTGCTCGTGTCGTGGCTGACCGGCACCAACCCGCTGACGCTGTTCCAGTTGACGGGTGGCCTGCCGGGCGGCGGCGGCCCGGCGGTCGACAGCGTGCCCGCCGGCCCCGCCGCGGACGATCCGCAGTCCCGCTTCATTGGCGCCGTGCTGGGCAGCCTCGAAGACACGTGGACCGACGTCTTCGCGCGCGCCGGCGATCGTTATCAGCCGGCGGTACTGGTGCTCTTTTCCGACAGCGTGCAGTCAGCCTGCGGTGGCGCCACGTCGGCGTCCGGGCCGTTCTATTGCCCGGCCGACCAGAAGGTGTATCTGGACCTGTCGTTTTTCCGTGAACTGGACCAGCAGTTCGGGGCGCCCGGCGACTTCGCGCAGGCTTACGTTGTCGCCCACGAGGTGGGACACCACCTCCAGACCATCCTCGGCGTGAATGCGCAAGTGTCACGGCTGCAGCAGCAGGCGCGCAGCCAGGCCGAGGCCAACCAGCTGTCGGTGCGTCTCGAGCTGCAGGCGGATTGTTTTGCCGGCATCTGGGGACATCACGCGGCGCGGAAGGATCTGCTGGAGCCGGGCGACGTGGACGAAGGACTCGCGGCGGCCGCCGCCATTGGCGACGACCGCCTGCAGAGTCGGGGACAGGGGCGTGTGGTGCCCGAAAGCTTCACGCACGGCACCTCGGCTCAGCGTGCCGAGTGGCTGCGGCGCGGGCTGTCGTCAGGACGCATCGAGGACTGTGACACGTTCCGGCGTTGACCCGCACCCGAGCGATAACCGCTACCAGAGCTTGACGCGCCGTTCGGGCGCGAGGAACAGCGCATCGCCGTCCTTCACGCCAAAGGTCTCGTAGAAGTGCGGGATGTTCCGCACCGGTCCGTTGGCTCGGAACATTTCGGGCGCATGCGGGTCCACGAGCACCTGCTGGCGTTGTGAATCCTCACGGCGCTTGCTGGCCCATCCGCGCGCCCAGCCCATGTAGTAGCGCTCGTCGCCGCTCAGCCCGTCGAGCGTGGGCGCCGGCTTGCCGTCGAGCGACAGCATGTAGGCGCGGTGCGCAATGATGAGCCCCGTCAGGTCGGCAATGTTTTCGCCGAGTGTCAACTCGCCGTTCACGTTCAGGCCCGGGAGCGGCTCGTATGCGTTGAACTGTTCCACGAGAATCTTCGCGCGCCGCTGATACTCCTCGGCATCGCTTTCGGTCCACCAGTCGCGCAGTGCGCCGGTAGCGTCGTAGTTGCGGCCCTGATCGTCGAAGCCGTGGCCCATCTCGTGGCCGATGACCGCGCCAATCGATCCGTAGTTCACCGCATCGTCGGCCGCCATGTTGAAGAACGGCGGCTGCAGGATGGCGGCGGGGAAGACGATTTCGTTGCGCATCGGGTGGTAGTAGGCGTTGACGGTTTGCGGCGTCATGCCCCATTCCGTCAGATCGACGGGTTTCCCGACCTTCGACAACTGGAACTCGTTTTCCACGCGCACGGCCCGCATGACGTTGCCCACCAGATCGTCGCGTTTGACCTCGAGCGCCGAGTAGTCGCGCCACGTGTCGGGGTACCCGATCTTCGGGCGGAAGCGCGCCAGCTTCTCCTGAGCCTGCTGTTTGGTGTCGGCGCTCATCCAATCCAGTTCGTCGATGCTCAACTTGTAGGCCTGGCGCAGGTTTTCGACGAGCTGCTCCATACGCGCCTTGGCTTCGGGGGTGAAGTGGCGCTCCACATAGAGCCGGCCGACCAGCTCGCCGAGGTTGGCATCGAGCGTGTCGACGGCGCGCTTCCAGCGCGGCTGGTTTTCGGCGATGCCGCGCAGCGTCTTGCCATACATATCGAACTCGGCGTCCAGCAGCGGCTTGTGCAGGTAAGGAGCGAAGCCATTGAGCAGCGTGGCCTTCAGATAAGGCTTCCACCGGTCGACGGGTAGCTGGTTGACGGCCGCGGCGAAGGCCTTGAAGTAGCTGGGCTGGCCGATGATGACGGCGTCGGCGTCCGCAAGGCCGAGTTCGTCGAGCCAGGCGCTCCAGTCGAAGCCTGGAAATTCCCTGGCGAGGTCGGCGGCCGCCACCTTGTTGTAGGTGCGCACCGCATCCCGGTTTTCGACGTTGGTCCAGTGCGCGCGCGCCAGGCGCAGCTCGAGGTCGAAG
>CAZZGM010000429.1:0-3139 GCA_964653955.1 uncultured Bifidobacteriaceae bacterium
ACGGCGTGTTTCGGCCCGGTCCTGCGGAACGGGCGCTTCAGAAATCGACGAGACAATCCACTAGTGGAGTGGGCGCGGGTCACCAGCCTCCCACGGCTTCAGTGCCGCGTACAACGTGGCGACAACCGGCACCGGCACACCGTGCGTGGCCGCGCGCCGCAGCGCCACGCCCTGCAGCGCCTCCACTTCGATACGCTTGCCCTGCTCCAGATCCACCAGCAGCGACGACCTCGTGCCCGGCGGAATGCCGTTCATGTAGGTCTCGAGCGTCTCGAACCGGTCCGGCGAAATCGTGACGCCTTCGGCCGCGGCAATGGCCGCCACCTCGCGCGCCGCGGCGTAGTACATGTCGCGTACGTGCGGAATGGCCCAGAGGTAACCAATGGGTAAACGCGCCGCGCCTGTGAATCCCGAGAATGGCACCAGGTAGACGAACTTGTCCCACAGCGGCGTGCGGCCGTCGGGCACGGCGGTCACCTGGATGTCGGCCGGCGCCATCACGTCGGCAATGGCCTGCACCCGCGGCGTCAGTCCGCGCGCGCCAAACACCTCGCCGAAAATGATCGAGCGGTGGACACCCGTCTGGACGATGAGGCCGGGGGCTTCGACGGCGGCAGCCACATAAGTAGTGCCGCCAAGCACACGGTGTTCGCCGACCAGACTCGCGAGTTGAGCGACGTTGTCGACGCCGTTCTGCAGCGTCAACACTACCGTGTCGGGCCCGAGCATCGGCAGGATGGCGGGATACGCCGTGTCGTTGTCGTAAGCCTTCACGGCGACAATCACGACGTCCACCGGGCCCACGCGCGACGTGTCGGACTCGGCCGCCGCGTGCGCGACCATGTCGCCGAGCGCCGCGCTCCTGATCTGCAGTCCGTTGGCGCGGATGGCGTCGAGGTGACGCCCGCGCGCGATGAAGGTGACGTCCTGTCCGGCATGAGCCAGGCGGGCGCCGAAATAGCCGCCAACGGCTCCGGAACCGAGAATGGCAATACGCATGGGTCCGTTACGCTCCGCTAGAGCATATCGCGTCGGCTACGTCGGAACCCGATGCTAGAATCGGGCCCATGGCGGCCCGTCTGACGGCCTATCTCGTAGCCTTCATCGTCGGCGTGACGTTCATTGCCGGCCTCATCGTTGGCGCACAGCGTGCCGAAGACGGGCCGGTGGACCTCATCATCGTGAACGGCAAGGTGTTCACCGGTGAAGGCGACGAAGCGTCTGCCGAGGCAGTGGCCGTGCAGGGTAACAAGGTGCTGCGCGTCGGGTCGAACCGCGAAATCCAGCGGCTGGCCCGGGCGCAAACCACCGTGATCGACGCGCGCGGCGGCAGCGTGCTGCCGGGCTTCAACGACGCACACCTGCATCTGCTGGGCGGCGGCCTGGCGCTCGACCAGGTGAACCTGAACGACGCCACCACCATTGAAGCCGTGGAAGAAACCATTCGCGCCTGGGCCGAAGCCAACCCGGCGGACGGCTGGATTCGCGGGCGGGGATGGCTCTACGCGCCCTTCGACAACGGCCTGCCGACACGGCAGTTACTGGATCGGCTGGTGCCGGACCGGCCGGCCTACCTCGTGTCGTACGACGGTCATACCGGCTGGGCCAACAGCGCCGCGCTCGCGGCGGCCGGCATCACGCGGCGGACGCCGAACCCCGCCAACGGCACGATTGTGAAGGATGGACGCGGCGAACCGACGGGCGTGCTCAAGGAAGGCGCCATGGACCTCGTCAGTCAGGCACTGCCAGCGCCAACCCACGACGAGCAGCTTGCCGCCCTGCGCGCAGCCATGGTGGAAGCCAACCGCGTGGGCGTGACGAGCGCGCTCAATGCCGGCGGAACGGCCGAGGACCTCGGGCTGCTGGACGAACTGCGGCGCCGCGGCGAGATGACCGTCCGCGTGTATCAGGCCCTGACGGTAGATGGTGCGGCAACCACGGCCGACCTCGACGCCCTGGACGATGTCCGTGCGCGGTACACCGACGATCCGCTGCTGAAAGCGGGCGTGGCGAAGGTGTTTGCCGATGGCGTGGTGGAAACACGAACCGCCGCCATGCTCGAACCCTATGCCGATGCGCCTGGAGATGGCGCTGGCGTGCTGGCCATGCCGGCCGACACGCTGGCCGGGCTCATTGCCGAACTCGACCAGCGCGGCTGGCACATCATGACGCACGCCATTGGCGACGCCGCCGTCCGCGAAGTGCTGGATGGCTACGAGGCGGCCGTCGAGGCCAATCCCGAACCGGAGCGCGGCCGGCGTCATCGCATCGAACATCTCGAGACGCCCGACCCGGACGACATGGCACGGTTTGCCGAGCTGGGGGTGGTGGCAGGCATTCAACCCGCGCACGGCACGCCGCCCGCAGACGACGACCCCTGGGCGCAGCACCTCGGTCCGGAGCGTGCAGCACGCGGCTGGATGTCCGGCAGCCTGCTCGAAAAAGGCGCCACGCTGGTGTTCGGATCGGACTGGCCCGTCGTGTCGCTGGATCCGCTGCGCGGCATTTTCGTGGCCGTCAACCGCACCACCGTGGAAGGCGAACCGGAAGGCGGCTGGACGCCGGACGAGAAGCTCGGCCTGGCCGACGCCATTCGTGCCTACACGACAGCAAGCGCGTGGGCATCGTACGACGACCAGCGCAAGGGCGCGCTCGAACGCGACATGCTGGCGGACATCGTGATCCTGTCGGCCGACATCTTCACGCTGCCGCCAGAACGCCTGTTCGAAGCCGAGGTGGTGACCACCATCATGGACGGCAAGGTGGTGTATCGACGCAGCGACGTCAGCGAAACGACCGAGCAGTAAGCATTACCTGCGCGGCAGGAACCACCGCATCGTCCCTTTCGTCTGGTATCTCCAATGGCCATGCGCGCCCTGCTTGCCGTGGCGGCTGCGGCCTCCCTCGTTGCCGGCGTCTCGGCAGTTCAGCCCCGCACCGACCTGGACGACCTGATGGCGCGCGTGCTGGCGCGCCGCGACGAAAACTGGAAGCGGCTGCAGCAGTACGTGCTGGACGAACGGGAGACCTTCGACCTGATGGGGCCCGGCGGCGTCCGCCTCTACGGTTTCCGGCGCGACTACACCTGGTTCCCGCGCGAGGGCGTGTTCATTCGCAGCCCGCTGCGCGTCAACGGCGT
>CAZZGM010000430.1:0-3136 GCA_964653955.1 uncultured Bifidobacteriaceae bacterium
GCGTTGCTCGAACCGCCCCAGCTCAGCTGCGAGCCCGTAAGGCCCGTGTAGCCCAGGCTGATGCTCATGGCGCCCGGCAGTTCGCGCTGCAGGTCGAACGAGTACTGCTGAACGCGCGGAGCGCCCTTGTCGGGATCGACGAAATAGATGTCGCCACCCGTGCCCGTCAGCAGGCCCAGCGAGCTGGCGGTCGGCTGAATCAGACCACCGGGGAACGGATCGCTGAGGCTCGTCGTCGGCACGGCGCCGGTGCCCTGCGGCTGCTGCAGGAACGTGGTGGCCGAGTAGCCCACCTGGCCCCAGCCCGTGAGTCCCGCCGCTGCGTAGTTCCAGGGCGCCCAATACATGCCCCAGCCGCCGCGCAGCACTGTCTTTTCGTCGAAGCGATACACCGCACCGACGCGCGGCGCAATCTTCACGGCCGGCTGGTTGCCCTGCACCGTCGGTGCGCCGTTGACGCCGGCATACACCAGGCCGCCCATGATGTCGCGGCGCTGGCCGGTGACCGGATCGATCAGATTCACCATGCTGTTCAGCGGGCTGACGGCATTCTTGTCGAAGTCCACCGTCATGTTGTTGTTCCGTTCCATCATGCCGGTTTCGCGCTCGAAGCGGACGCCGTAGTTGAGCGTAAACCGGTCGTTGATGCGCCAGTCGTCCTGGGCGTAGGCCGCGTAGTAGCGGACGAAGCCGTCCAGTTCGGTGTTGAGCGGCACGTTACCCGACTGCGGATAGCCGAGCAGCAGGTCGGCCACCGAGTTGCCGCTGTAGAGGCCGGTGAACGTGAACGTGCCGGTCGAGGCGCCGTAGTTGAGCGACTTCTGACCGAGGATACGGAAGTCGCCGCCGAACTTGTAGTTGTGCGACCCCGCCAGCTTGCTGAGCGAGCCGTTGAAGCCGTACTGGTAGTAGCCGTTGTCCTGGCGGTTGGTGTAGCCGGCGCCGCGGTACCCGTTGATGGTGAGTGACGGGAAGCGGTTCGTGTCCGACAGCAGACCTGTGTAGCCCGGGTTGTTCCAGAGGCTCACGGCGTCGAACGCGTGCGGCAGCACGTAGTCGTCGTTGAACTGGTTGATGCCGCCACGCAGCGTCAGCACGGTGGAGTTGTTGAGCACGTAGGTGTTGTTGAGCACCAGCGTGTTGATGGTGCGCTCGAGCTGATAGCTCGGTCCCACGAAGCGGTTCTGCGGGTTGTAGTTGGCGTTCGCTTCGCTGGTGACCTGCCGCAGCACGAAGCCGCTGATGGCGGCGTTGTTGGTGAAGTTGTGGTTGATCTTGGTCGTGAACTGGTGCGCCTTGTTGGGCAGCAGGTCGGTCATGCTGAAGTTCGGCGACCCGTTGTCTACTTCCTGATCGGGGGTCGGGAAGTAGCCGGCCAGCGCGCGGCCCACCGGATCCATGCGGCTGACGGGGATGATGTTGCCCGGGAACGGCTGGCCCGTCAGCGGATCGCGGACCACCTGCAGCACACCGTTGCGCGTGACGCCCGAGAAGTCACCGTTGCGCATCGCCGAGGTCGGCACGAGGAACGAGTTCTGCTGCGGCTGGTCGTTGACGTAGGCCTCGCCGGCAAACCAGAAGAACGTGCGGTTGCGGAGAATGGGACCGCCCACGCCGCCGCCGCCGTTACGCCAGTACTCGGGCACGAACTCCTGATTGCGGAGTTTCGGGATGAGCAGCTGCTCCTGGAGCTTCTGCGGACGGAAGATCGCATAGCCCGAGCCGGCAAAGGTGTTGGTGCCCGAGCGCGCCGCCATGTTGATGACGCCGCCACCAGTGCGGCCCATTTCGGCGTCGTAGGTGTGCACCTGCACCTTCATTTCCTGCACCGCTTCGATCGACGGGTTCGTCGACGCGCGGTTCTGCAGGTCGGTGACCGGGAATCCGTCCACCAGGTAGTTGTTCGACCGCACCGGACCGCCGCCCATCGACATGGCGGAGTTGCCCGTCTGATCCTGCATGCGGTTCCAGCGCGCGTTGCCGCTGGTCTGCACCGTCGGCTCGAGCGTCGCCATCAGGAACACGCTGCGGCCGGCCGTCGGAATGGCCTCGAGCGTCTTGGTGTCGAGCACGCCGCCCACCGACGCGTTGGTCGTTTCAATCAGCGGCGCGTCGGCCGTGACCGTGATGGTTTCTTCGAGCGTGCCCAGTTCGAGCACGATGTCGAGGCCGACGAACTGCTGCGTGCTGATGCGCACACCACGCCGCTCGAAGGTCTTGAAGCCGGGGACCGAGGTCCGGACGGTGTAGACCGCCGGTTCCACTGCAGGAAAGGAGTACTCGCCGGAGTCGTTGGTCACGGTTTCGCGAGCCACCGACGTCCCTTCGTTAATGAGGGTCACCGCAGCCCCGGGGATGACCCCCTGTGCGTCCTTGACCGTGCCGCGCAGACCACCCTGGGCCGATTGGGCCATGAGTGATGCGGGGGTCGTGACAACGATAGCCAGCGCGCCTGCCACGCTCAGCATCGCTGCAAGTACAGTCCGTGTCATCGATCCTCCTGGTTAAGGCAAAACAAACCGCACGGGACAGTACCAAGCCCAGCTACACCGAGACTTCAAGAAGGGGATAAGATAACGTAAACAACCTGTAAAATGACGCCAACGGCAGAGCCGCGTCCCGGACGAGCGGGTACTATATCGACCATGCGGGCCGTACGCCGGCGTCTGGTACTCCTTACTGCGCTCGTCGGCGTTTCGCTTCCGGTCATTGCCGGTCTTCAATACCGCTGGCTGGGCGAACTGAGCGCCCTCGAACGCCTGCGGGCGCACGCCGCTCTGGAAGCCGCGTCACGCCGCGTATCCGTCGAGTTCGACGCCGAACTCGCCCGCCTGTACGACAGAGCCTACGAGATCGGCCATCAGCCCGGCGGACTCGACGCCCACAGCGCCGGCCTCCACGACACGCTCTCCGACATCCTGGCCAGCCCCCTGATCCGTCAGGTCCACCTGCTCGAACGCTCATCGTCCGGCCGTCTGATGGCCTGCATCGATCGCGACAGCGCCCAGCCCGACCTCACGCGTGACTGGCCGGCGTGGCTGCCCCGCTCCACCGACAAACCGGACGCCGTGCCGGCGGGCCTCGCCCGAAACCTCCTCGACAACGTGCCCGCCATCGTCGTACCGCTCCTGGACGA
>CAZZGM010000431.1:0-1346 GCA_964653955.1 uncultured Bifidobacteriaceae bacterium
GCTGCGCGCGCTCGACGTGGACATCACACCCGTGCTCACCGGCGCGGGAATCCTGGGCCTGGCCGTCGGCTTCGGCGCACAGACCCTGGTGAAAGACGTCATCTCCGGCTTCTTCCTGATTGTCGAAAACCAGGTGCGCGTCGGCGACGTCGTGCTGGTCAATGGCGTCGGCGGCAGCGTCGAGCAGATCAACCTGCGGACCACGGTCATGCGCGACATGGAAGGCACCGTCCACATCATCCCGAACGGCGAAATCCGCACGCTCGCCAACCGCAGCAAGGACTTCTCCTTTTTCGTCCTCGACCTGGCCATCGACTTCGACGACGACATGGATGCGGCGGTGGCCGCCGTACAGGAAGCCGCCGCCTCGATGATGGACGATGCCACCTTCGCGCCGCACATCCTGGAGCCCGTCGAAGTCCTTGGCGTGGACAAGCTGGACGGTGCCGCCGTCACGCTGCGGTTCCGCGTGAAGACGCGGCCGCTCAGTCAGTGGCTGGTGGGTCGCGAGTTGCGCAAGCGCATGAAGCGCGCCCTCGACCGCCACGGCGTCCGCTTCCCTGCGCAGCGGATGGTGGTGGCGGTCAATCAGCAGACGGGCCAGCCGTAGAGCGGCGCCGCCGCGGGCGAACCGACATACTCCGGACAGCCGACACGGCAGCGTGTCCGTCCACCCAGCAACGCCACGGACGCTCGGCGCCACGGGTGATGCCAATCCGCGGCCCCCACGCCAGCGGCCCCATCGTCAGGCCGTGGTCCTCCACCGTCAGCGGCCGGCGCGCCAGGTCGTGGCGGTTGAGCGTCGCGCCGATGGCCATGGCCACCGTGAGGTTGCCCGGTCCCCTGCACAGCGCATCGTCTTCAATGGTTCGCCCGCCCTCACCACGTCGTCCCTGCAGGCGCCGGCGGCGCATCACGGCCAGTCCTTCCACCGGTGCCAGCGCGCGGATCAGTACAGCGGCCGGCGATCCTTCCACCTCCGTGACGACGTTCACCAGGTGGTGCAGCCCGTAGTTGAGATACACATACGCACGCCCGGGAGGACCGTAGAGCGGCTGATTGCGCGGCGTGGGTCCGGGTGCCGCATGACACGCCGGGTCGGACTCACCGATGTAGGCCTCGACCTCGACAATCTGTCCGGCCGTGGTGCCGCCGGGACCGCGATGGACCAGCAGCTTGCCAATGAGATCGCGCGTGACGTCGAGCGTGGGGCGGGCAAAGAAGTCCGCCTTCAGAACCACGGGCATCGACCCTCGGTCAGGGCTGCAGGCCGAGTTCCAGCAGATAGTCGCGTGCGCGCGGCCCCAGCACGCGATGGTCGGCGGCCGCGCGAAGACGATCCGCGG
>CAZZGM010000431.1:1356-3132 GCA_964653955.1 uncultured Bifidobacteriaceae bacterium
CCAGATAAGGCCCGTTTCGTCATCACGGTGCGACCAGGGGTCGGCGCCGTGTTCGGCAGCCAGGGCCGCGGCCCGCTCGTCACCCATGCGCGCCAGTGCCTCGAGCGCAGCGCCCGCCATCCGGCGGTCGTTGCGGCCGCGCGCGCGTGTGTAGATGTCGATGAGCGTGGGCACCGCCGCCAGTTCCCGCAGCAGGCCGAGCGCTTCGATGGCCGCCATCCGTTCGTTGGCGTTCTCGGTGTTGAGCAGCATGACCATGCCCTGCACGAGCCCATCCGGCCTCATTGGCGGAGGGCCATCGTCAAGGGGCGCTGCAAACACGCGTCCGGCCACCCGCGTTCCGGCAATCCGCGTCGGACGATGCGGCGCCACCACCATCTGGATCAGCGCCACGCCGGCACCCGCCAGTTGCCCGGCCGGCACGGGCCGCGCGGAGCGTCCGGCCAGCACGCCGAAGGCGTAGGCATTACGGATGCGCGCGGTGTTGCCCACCGGCCCCATGCCGATGATGAGCGTGGTGAACGCCGTTGGGGGGACCGGCGTCGGTCCGGTCATCCCCATGTCGAACGCCGCAGCCGCGCCACCTCGCGGCACGTCCACACCGGCTCCGCGCAGCACGGCGTTGCCATCCGGCGGCTGCGCCAGTGCCGGCACGGCGAGTGCCAGAAGAAGAACCGCAAGAGCCACGCCGCGTGTATTCATCGCTCCACCGTCTGGAGGAGCTTACCGGACAACAGGATCTGCTGCACGTAGCGTCCGGTGTGTGACTCGGGCACGTACGCCACCTGCTCGGGTGTCCCCATGGCCACCACTTCCCCTCCGGCCTCGCCGCCTTCCGGCCCCAGGTCGATAATCCAGTCGGCCGTCTTGATGACGTCGAGGTTGTGTTCGATGACGGCCAGCGTGTGCCCGGCTTCGAGGAGCTTCCGGAATGCAGCCAGCAGCTTGGCGATGTCGTCGAAGTGCAGGCCTGTCGTCGGCTCGTCCAGAATGTAGAGCAGACGCTCGCCGGCGTGCGATGCCAGATGCGCGGCAATCTTGATGCGCTGCGCTTCGCCGCCGGACAGCGTGGTAGCCGGCTGACCGAGGCGCAGGTAGCCAAGGCCGATTTCGTCCAGTACCTGCAGGCGGCGCAGCACCTTCGGTGTGCTGGCGAAAAAGCCCAGCGCCTCGCGAACGGTCATCTCGAGGATGTCCGTCACGTTCCGGCCCCGGTAGCGCACCTCGAGTACCTGCGAGCGGAAGCGGCGTCCCTCGCACTGTTCGCACGGCACGAACACGTCTGCGAGAAACTGCATCTCCACCTTCACCTCGCCCTCGCCCTGGCACGCTTCGCAGCGCCCGCCCGGCACGTTGAACGAGAAGTGGCTGGCGGTGAATCCTCGTGCCGTGGCGTCCTTGGTGGACGCCAGCAGCTCGCGAATGGGATCGAACGCTTTCAGGTAAGTCACGGGATTGGAACGCGGCGTACGCCCGATGGGCGTCTGGTCCACGAGGACGACGTCGGTGACGAACTCGTGTCCTTCCAGCCGGTCGTGCGCGCCCACCTTCCGATCCCAATCGCCTTTGACCCGCTTGAGTGCCGCGTACAACACGTCGTGCACCAGCGTGGACTTGCCCGAGCCGCTCACGCCCGTGACGCACGTGAGCGTATTGAGCGGAATCTCGATGTTCACGCCCTTCAGGTTGTGTTCGCGCGCGCCAATCAGACGAATCCGCTGCGGAATACCCTTGCGGCGAGTTGTCCATTCCGGTGCCGCCGCAGCGCCGCAAGGG
>CAZZGM010000432.1:0-3111 GCA_964653955.1 uncultured Bifidobacteriaceae bacterium
GCGCGCGCTCCACCAGAAACGGTGTGGCGCCGGTGAAGTAGTCACAGGCGTCCAGTGTCTGCCGGTACATGTGCACGCCGTCGCGGTAGGCCTCCACCTGCTGCGGCGTCCAGCGGCTGATGCCGGACACGATGTCGGGCGTGGCAATGGACGGCTCGAACACGTAGTCATCCACGTCGAACACCACGGGAATGTTCCAGGCACGCGCGCGTTCGACAATACCCTGGAGGCGCCAGTCCCATCCGGTGCGGAACAGCACGAGGATGTCGTACCGGCGC
Source organism: uncultured Bifidobacteriaceae bacterium (assembly GCA_964653955.1). GTDB lineage: Bacteria > Acidobacteriota > Vicinamibacteria > Vicinamibacterales > UBA2999 > VFZN01. The sequence continues at coordinate 279 of CAZZGM010000432.1, forward strand.
AGCAGCGAGATGTCCTCGTGCAGATCGCCGACGGTGGTGGCCGAGGAGGAGACGCCGGCGGTGGCCAGTGCCTCGCGCATGTGGTCGATGCGGTAGCGCGGACTCTGGAACTCGCGGCCCACGCCATCGACGTACAGCACCGAGAAGCGCCGCGTGGTCGGCACATGGCGCGCCATGGCGCCGCAGAACTCGTCGTCGACGACGGTGACGGGCGGCAGCGACGCGACGTCCACGGTACGGCCGTCGCGGTAGCGTGCGGCCACCATCACGTGCAGTTCTCCGGGTGTGGTGAGCCGGAGGTTGGCTTCGAAATACTGGGGGGCGCCCTTCGCGGTGGTGGTGTCGAGCGCGAGTTCCTGATGGCCACTGGTCGCGCCCGCCGTGTACACGACAAGGGCGGCGAGTGGTCCGGCCTCGGCGCGCAGGTAGCCGGAGAGGCGGAGCACTTCGGTCAGCTTCGCGCGCGTCGGACCGGTTGGCGTGTTCAGGTGGAGGAAGACGGCCGGCTGTGCCTCGCTCGGGACACCGGCGATGTCGGAGCCGTGTTCGTGGATGCCGTGCAGGAGCATGTGCTCCAGCGGGTCCATGCCCATGGCGGCCACGTCCGGACGGGCCGCGAGGTAGGTGCGGCTGTCGAAGCGGTAGCTGGCCGGACGGCCTTCCTTCCAGCCATGGAGCACGTAGTGGACCAGCGGGTTCATGCCCGTGGCCAGCACGTCTGCGTTCTGTTCGAGGTAGAACGCCGTGTCGAAGAACGGGTTCGGGTTCCGGCCTTCGGCGGCCCCGAACGACAGGTAGTGCAGCAGCGGGTTGACGCCCGCGGCAGCCACGTCGGGATAGGTCTCCAGATACCACGCCGAATCGAAGTGCGCGCAGGGGCGCGCGCCCGCCAGTCCGCCTTCGCGCAGGAAGTGCACCAGCGGGTTTTCGCCACGCGCGGCCACGTCGGGGTGTTCGTGGATGTAGCGGGCCGAGTCGAACAACACGTGCGGCCTGCGGCCTTCGCGCGCGCCGTGATCGACGTAGTGCAACAGGGGATTGACACCGGTTGCGGCGACGTCGGTGTTGGACGAGAGGTAGTAGCCCGGATCGAACAGCGGCGTCGGACTCGGTCCCGGCACGTGACCGGTGAGCGCGTAGTGCATGGCCAGCGCCGGCGAGGTGAGCGCCAGCCCGGTCTGCGCGGCGTACCATTCCGCGTCGAACAGCCCGGAGGCCAGCACGCGACACCCCTGTGCCCACGCGTCGGTCCGGGCCCGGCGCGAGGTGGCCAGCTTCATGACGGTCTGGCGCCCGCCAGGGGCGGTCATCAGCAGTTGTGTGACGCGCACCTTCTGCAGCTGGTCGAACAGCCGCGCCGCGAACTGGACGAGGCGTGAGCGATCGCGGGTCCAGACGTCGGTCTGGTGCCGGCGAACGTCGTGTTGTTCGGCGTCCCGCTTCCGTAATTCGGCCTGCAGCCGGCTGCGAACCAGCTCGTGGGTATCGAATGCCCGCTCGCTGGCCCGGCGCGCGTCTTCCAGCTCGCCCGACGTGGCGGCCAGCTTCGCGTGGGCGGCGCGCAACTCCGCCCGCAGGTCGTCGTAGCGCCGGCCATCGTCCTTGAGCTGGGTGCCGAGCCGGGTGACCGCGTCGAGCAGCTGGCGGACGCGGCCGGCATCGGCCTCGTGTACCGCCGCATGTGCGGCCCGTTCGTTGCTGAGGACGAGCCGTTTCTGGGCGAGTTCGGCTTCCAGTTCGCGCACGCGGTCGCGTGCGGTGGTGAGGCTGGCAGCCGCTTTCGCCTGCCCATGCTGCAGCTCCCGTACAGTTCCCCATGCCGTGTACGCGTCTTCGCGGGCCGAAAGCGCCTCGGCCCGGACGGTGCTGGCCTGTTCCCGCGCGGTGGCTGCTTCCTGACGGGCCCTGTCCGCCTCTTCCTGCGCCGATGCCGCGTCCTCGCGCGCCGCAATGGTCTCCTCGCGTGCGGAGGCCGCTTCCTGTTCGAGCCTGGCAACCTGGGTGGAGGCCACGCGGAGGGCCGTCACGGGCAGTGCGGGTGCCGTTGGCAGCGTCAGCTGGCTGGCGTCGGCCAGGCTGCGGAGCCTGGTGGCCATGTCGGCTTCGGGCCGGCCGGTGACCAGCGACTGAAACGCGGCTTCGTTTGCCAGCAGACGATCCCACTCACCGATGTCCACGCCGCAGAGCGCCGCGAGGGCATCGGTCATCTGCATGACCGTGGTCGAGGGCCCGAAGGGATGACGGGCGCCGTGCACCACCAGGTCGTGCGCAAACCAGAAGAGCGCGCGCGCACACACCAGGTCGGCGTTCACCGGGCCGTCGGATCGCCACTCGTCGTCCACATAGTGGAGACGGCCGTTGGTGTCGCGGACGAAGTTCGACAACACCACGTCCAGATAGGACGCCGGCAGCACCGTGCGCCCGGCCTGGCTGTACGGGCCGGTGCCGGCCGGCGTGGCCGATTGCGGCCGTTCCAGCCGGCGAAGGTGCTGCCGCCACTCGCCGAGGACGAGCGCCAGCGAACCGGGATCGCTGGCACACGCGTCGAGGGCCAGTTGTTCGATGGTGGGACCGTGGACGAATGGCCGGCGTTCGCCAACCGCACGCGTCAGCCAGTCCTGCGACTCCGGCGCCAGCCGTGCGTCGGCGGCCATGATGAGCCGGCCGTTGTCGGCAACCATCCGCCGGCTGCCCTGCCAGCGTCCGCGCCGGTCGCCGCTCATGTGCAGGGCCACGAACGACGAGGGCAGGACACGCGCGAGGGCGTCGTGCTGACGCGCCGCTACCACCAGGAACGAATTGGCGACATCGCGCCCGAGGTGTTCGCGCAGGA
>CAZZGM010000433.1:0-3104 GCA_964653955.1 uncultured Bifidobacteriaceae bacterium
CTCAATCGGCACGTCGAACTCCACGGCACCGCGATACACGAGCGGATCCAGCCGGGCCACCTGGCAACGGCGGACGATGCCGTTCAGGCTCAGGGAAATGCGGGCATCACCATCCACCAGCGACAGTTCCACCCGCCCGCCGATGTGGACGCGTACCGGCAACTCGAACAGCGCACCGCCTGGACCGATGTCGACAATCCGGATGTCGTGCTCCGGCCAGAGCCGGGCGCGATGCGCCCAGCGCGTGTCCGCCGGACTGAGCCGTTCGGCACGCCGCCGCTCCCCTGCCGGCGCCGATGGAGACGACGGTTCATCAGGGGTCATGACGTGCGGCAGAGCTTCCGAACGAATGTCTGTAGACGACATATGTGTCTCATATTGGCAGATTAATTATCAAATACAACCACAAACAACGCGTGAGACTGCCTCAGTCCGGCCATCCGAGGGCGCGCGTGGCGCATACCCGCGGTGCGGGCTGCCAGGTCCCGAACCACCTGCGCTGCCGGTTGCCTAAACGCCAGCGTCATCGGCCCGGCGCGAGGTCCGGCACTTCTGTAGAATGACCGCGCCATGACACTCCCGTGGATCGAGAACGTCTCACGTGACCTCCGCCACGGTGCCCGCAGCCTCAGACGCTCGCCGGGTCTCGTCATCGTCAGTCTGCTCTCGCTCGGGCTGGGCATCGGCCTCAATCTCGCGCTGTATGCCGGTGTCAGCACCATCTTCGGCCACCAGCCGACGCTGGCAGCGCCCGAGCGTGTGGTGGGCATCGAGCCCGGCAACGCCCGGCAGTTTTCGTATCCGAACTATCGCGACCTGCGCGACAGCGGGACCGTACATCGGCTCGCCGGCTTCCGCATGTCGTCCATGAACCGCCGCCTTACCGATGGTGAAGTGCGCGTGAGCGTGCTGGTGGTCACCGACAACTTCTTCGACGACCTGGGCATTGCCGCCCGCTTCGGGCGCACCTTCCACACGGGCGACGCCGCGCCGGAACGTACACCGCGCGAGGTCGTGCTGAGCCATGCCTACTGGCGCGCACAACTGGGTGCAGACGCCGGTATCATCGGCCAGCCCATCACGCTCGATGGCGCCGCGTTCACAGTGGTTGGTGTGCTGCCGGAGGACTACCGCGCCGTCACCGGCTTTGTTGCGCCGGGCCTGTACGTGCCGGCCAGTGCACTCACGCTTCCCGCACTGGAAGATCGCCGCACGCAGACGTTGAACGTCCTGGCCCTGCTGGCGCCGGGCGATACCATGCCGTCGGCACAGGCTCGCGTGACGGCTGCCGCCGCCGAGCTCGAGCGACGGTTCCCCGACATCAACGAAGGTCTCTCCCGCCCCGCGCAGGTGTTTCCCGCCAGCGCCCTGCAGTTCCGGGGCACGCCCGCCGGCTTCCGCCTGCTGCCTGTCGTGCTACTCGTCCTCTTCGGACTCGTCCTGCTGATTGGCGCCATGAACGTGGCCGGACTACTGCTTGCCCGATCCGTCGAGCGCCAGCACGAGCTGACCGTGCGCACCGCGCTCGGCGCCAGCAGCGCCGACGTCATTCAGGCGCTGGTTGCCGAAGGGTTTCTGCTGTCGCTGTTGGGACTGGCCGGCGGCGTGGGCGTGGCCGCGCTCCTCAACCAGACCAGCGCGTCGTGGTCACCCGGGCCACTGCAGAACGTGCTCGCCCTCGACCGTCAGTTACTGCTGCCGGGCATCCTGCTCGTCCTCTTCACCACGCTCGTGTGCGGAATCGTGCCGGCGCTGCGAGCCAGCCGTGTTGACGTGCTCGCGGGGCTTCGCAGAACGAGTTCGAATGCGGGCGGACGCATGAACCTCCGCACGATGTTCGTGATGGGACAGATTGCCGTCTCGCTGACACTGCTGGTCGTGTCGTCGTTGTGTTTGCGCAGCCAGTCACGGATTGCCGATCTCGATTTCGGATTCGATCTCGAGCGCGCGGTGGTGGTGCGTTTCACGGTGGATCCGCTCAGCGGACCGGCGGATGCCAGGCAGACTTTCACCGATCGTCTCATCCAGCGCCTCGAACAGATTCCCGGCGTGCAGTCGGCTGCCGTGACCGCTCTCGTACCACTCGGTGGTGATGCGCTGGTGGCCAGTTTCCATCCCGCCGGCCGCACGGACATTCCCGGCACCCGCCCCTCCACCATCAGCGTCGGTCCGCGGTACTTCGAGTCACTGGCCATTCCGCGACTTGCCGGACGGGATTTCGACGCCGGCGACCGCGACGGCCGTCCCCCCGTCGCCATCGTCAACGAGACGTTCGCCAGCACCTACTTTCCGGGCCGCAGCGCCATCGGCCAGCACGTCGACATCGGCGGCGAAGCCGAAGCCGAAGTCGTCGGCATCGTCCGCGACCACCGCATCGACACCATTGGCGAAGCACCGAAGTCCGTGGTGTTCTATCCCTTCGCGCAGCGCCCGCGTCGACTCACCGTCATCGCGCGAACGTCAGGCGATCCATCGACCATGCTGGCGTCGATTCGCGCGGCTGTCAGCGATGCGACCGGAGCCTCCGGTGTGAACGTCATGACGATGAAGGAAGCAGCGGGCTTGGAGTTGTCGATGCGGCGGGTGGGGACGGAGATGGCTGGCGCGATCGGCCTGCTCGGACTGTTCCTCACCGCGATGGGCCTCTACGGTGTGGTATCGCACCTGGTCGCCTCACGCACGGCGGAACTCGGCATCCGCATGGCGCTTGGTGCCACCAGCGGTCGACTGGTTCGCGAGGTGTTGCTTCAGTCGGCCGGCGTGGTGGCCGCGGGCGCGGCCATGGGTCTCGTGCTGTCGCTGCTCTTCACACCGCTGCTGCGGACGTTTCTGGCCGGACTGAGCCCACTCGATCCCACCTCGTTCGTGGTGGCGGGTGCCGTGCTGCTGATCGTGACGCTGGCGGCAAGCTACGTGCCGGCGCGGCGCGCCGCACGCATCGATCCGTCGGTGGCACTGCGCGAGTAATGTGCGAGCAGCACGGGCGCGCGCGCGCCCGGCCCGCGGTCGTGCACCGAGACATTACTCGCTTACGTGCGCAGGACGTCGTCGTCCTGCAGCGTCAGCGCCAGCAGGCCCGTCACGTTGGCAACGGCAAAGCTGAG
>CAZZGM010000434.1:0-2219 GCA_964653955.1 uncultured Bifidobacteriaceae bacterium
GGCAATGCGGATGGGATCGATGCCGGGGTGGTAGTAGAAGCGGCGGTCCTCGATGGCGAGCACGGCGTGCCGCACGTGTTCCGGCAGCGCATCGAGAGCCACGCGGCGGCGCTTCTCGCGCGAGCCGGTGGTGAGTCCGCTCAACATGGGCGGATCGAGGGCCACACGAGGCGCTGACGCTCCGTTGATTTCGATGCGGGCCACGCGCGTCGGGGGTGGCGGCGTGCGACTGTTCTTCGGCGGCGGTGGTGTCCTGAAGTGCACCACCACACGGGCGCCGGCCGAGTCGCCGCCACGAGGCAGGAAGGCCACCGACGTATCGTCGACCGCGAATTCGCCGGGATTGTCCGCCTGCGCGCGTTCGGCATATCCGACGTCGTTGAGACGGGCCACGACTTCGGCGGGTCCCAGTACCTGGCCGGTGTGAAAGGTGAGCGCCCGCGCGTAGACGCGCGGAATCACGCGGTCGCGTTCGCCGGTCAGCCGCGCGTCGATGAGTTCAGAGAAGCGGACGTAGTAGAAGCCGATGACCGCGGTGCTGATGATGGCCAGGATGGCCAGGGCCAGCGCGAGCGGGCGGAGCAGACGTCGCCGTTTCAGGAAGCGCCAGAGGTCACCGGCTCGTCGAGTCAGCCAGTTGCGCCTGGTGCGTGCACGTGCCACGGCTATCAGCATACGCCGGACACGCGGATGGCGGGGCCGCCGAACGCCAGGGGACATGGGCCCGGTGCCGTGCTTCCCCGCGACGGGCGATCCCGCCATCCTCCTGCGCGCGAGGTTAGTGTCCCGGCGGCCGTGGTTTGGCCGTGCGGCCACTGCTGCCGGATGAACCGCGGCTGGAGCCGCCGCCACCGGTCGAGCGCCCCGCGGATGCGCCGCTGCTTGCGCCACCGCGGGAATATCCGCCGGAGGAGGCACTCGAAGTGCCCCCCGACTTGCCACTCGAACCGCTGCTCGAACCACTGCTTGCGGATGCGCCGCTGCTGGAGGAGCCGCTACCAGACGAGCGGCCGGCGGACGAACTGCTGCTCGCGCCGCCGGATGTGTACCCGCGAGGCGCGGCAGGCGCGCTGGCGCTCGAACCGCGGGAGTATCCACTGGGCGAGACGGTAGCAGCATCGCTCGATCCGACACTCGTGTTACCGGAGCCGGGTCGAGCGGCGGCCGGTTTGGTGCTCTCGCTGTCGCTTGCAACGGGTCGAGCCGTGCGGGGTGGCGTGGCGCGTGTGTATCCGCGGGTGTTCACGACCAGCGGGGGCCTCGGTGGTGCCATGGGGACGACGCGCGCGCGGGCGACTGGTGCCCAGCCCCAGCCGCGACCGTAGTACGGGTCGTAGTAGCCGAAGTACTGATATCCGAACGGCGCATACACCACACGTCTCCCCAGTGGGCTCGGCAGCGCCCAGGGGTCGTACCAGATGACTGTCGGAGCCGCACGCGGTGGCGGCGCAGCGTGCTGGATCTCGAACCGCTCGGGGAACGTGAGCGCCACCATCACGTCGACGATGCTGTCCGGTACGCCGGCCTTCTCGAGCTCGATGAGCCGTCCGGTGTCGAGTGGAAACCCGGCCCCCACTTCGATCACGGCCGCCTGCACGACTTCCGGCTCGACCTTCCGCGCGGCTTCCATCACCTCTTCGATGGTCAGACGATCCACGAGTGCGGGTGCGACGGACATGGGAGCGGCGTGGCCGGCCGTCTGGATCTGGCCGCCTGCCAGTCCGTAGCGGCGCACGCGCATGCTGCGGCGATCAGCCACCGCAATCAGTTGTACGTCGACCCAGGTGGGCCCGGGCACGAGCATCATCAGGCCGGACACCGTACGCGTGGGCTGGCCGTCGCATTGCAGCGTGCCCCGGGTGAAGAGCAGGCGGCCGTCGAGCGACCATGCCGCCGCGCGTGTGCCGTGGCACGTGTCCTCGCTGATGGCGACGTCTGCACCGTTGCCGGACACGAGCTCGTCGAGGAGCGTCTCGCCGTTCACCGTTGTCTGCAGGCGCACGGCGTCGGGCGAGTCGGCCGGCGTGACGCAGACACGGGCAGGAGCGGGCCGCACGTTGGGCGCCGCCGCACGTGATGCGGCGGCAGGATCCAGATCACCCTGTGAACGGCTTTCGGTCTGCAGATCCCAGCAACCGAGCCAGGCCGACCAGCGGTTGTCCACGGCCGGTGCCGTTTGCGCGGCGGCCGTGATGGGAAGCGCCGCAATCGCACCGGTG
>CAZZGM010000434.1:2229-3092 GCA_964653955.1 uncultured Bifidobacteriaceae bacterium
CCTCCTTGCCTCTAGAAAAGCAGCGTGATGCCGCCCGACACACGGAACCCGCTCAGATCGATCGGGTCGAACCCCACGAAGTCCCCGCCGAGCCGCCCGGAACTCCATTGATAACGTCCTTCGACGGCCAGGTTCAGCCATCGTGCGGCCCGCACCTCGAGACCGCCGAGTGCGTGGATCGTGGGGGCGACGCCGCGCGACTCGAACGTCTCCGTGAAGATCCCGAGATCATGGAAGTCCACGAAGTCGCCGTCCTGCATGAACCGCCACCACACGACGCCGCCGCCAGCTCCGACATACGGCGTGAACCGCGATGGCACCCAGGCCAGGCGCCCGATGCTGCGCGCCCGCGGCGTCAGCAGGAACCGCACGCCAGCGTTGAGGCCGTGCTGCCTGAGCGACGATTCCTGCTCGATGGGCAGGTCGTCGCCGTCCACGTAGTCGAGATATTCGGATCGTGCGAGCCCGCGAGAGAACTCGTAGCCGGTCACGATTTCGAACCGCGGGTGGACCGCAATGCCGATGTCGGTCGCAAACAGCGGTCCGCCGAAGCCGCCTTTGTCGATCGTGAGGAGGTCCCGCACGAAGTCGAAGACGTCACTGCCTTCCCGGGGCTGGACATAGCCGCCACGGATTCCGAGCGTCATCTTCGGAGGTTCGAACCTGAAATCAGGGGGTGAGGGGGCCGGCGTCGTGGTGCCAGGCTGTGCCCACGCCGGGTCGGCCGAGGCGCACAGGAGTGCCACGAAAACGAAGACCCAGTTCAGCCATGTGGTTCGGCCGCGTGTCAGTCGCGACATAGCACACACTAGCTTTCTGGCAGGCAATTTCACTTATAGCACCATAAGTTCGTCGAATGAACA
>CAZZGM010000435.1:0-3089 GCA_964653955.1 uncultured Bifidobacteriaceae bacterium
GGGCCGCATCCCCATCGTCCAGCGCATGATCCTGGCCGACAACGAGGCCGACCGGCGCGCGGCGCTGGCCGAACTGCTGCCGATGCAGCGTGACGACTTCTACGGCGTGTTCAAGGCCATGCACGGCACGCCCGTCACCATCCGCACTATCGATCCGCCGCTGCACGAGTTCCTGCCGAAGCGCGAGGACCTGATGGTGGAAATTGCCGTCATGGAGGCGAAGGGGCAGAAGGGAGCCGCGCTCGAGGAGAAGAAGGCGCTGCTGGCCCGCGTCGAGCAGCTCCACGAGTTCAACCCGATGCTCGGTCATCGCGGCGTCCGTCTGGGAATCACCTATCCGGAGATTACCGAGATGCAGACGCGCGCCATCATGGAGGCCGCCTGTCAGCTCAACAAGGAAGGCCTGAAGGTGGTGCCAGAAATCATGATCCCGCTCGTCGGGCTCGTGAAGGAGCTGAAGGACCAGAAGGCCATTGTCGACCGCGTGGCGGCCGAGGTGATGAAGGAGCGGAAGATCCGCATCAAGTACCTCGTCGGCACGATGATCGAAGTGCCGCGTGGCGCCATCACGGCCGATCAGGTGGCGGCCGAGGCCCAGTTCTTCTCGTTCGGCACCAACGACCTCACGCAGATGACCTTCGGTTTCTCGCGGGATGACGTCGGCAAGTTCCTGCGTATCTACCAGGACAAGAAGATTCTGGAGAAGGATCCGTTCGCGACCTTCGACGCCGAAGGCACGGGACAGCTCGTGGCCATGGGCGTGCAGAAGGGCCGCGCGACCAAGCCGGACCTCAAGCTGGGTATCTGCGGTGAACACGGCGGCGACCCGGCGTCGATCCACTTCTTCCACACGGTCGGCCTCGACTACGTGAGCTGCTCGCCCTATCGCGTGCCGGTGGCGCGGCTGGCGGCGGCGCAGGCCGCACTCAGCGTGAAGGTGGGCGACTAAGCACGACAACCGCCTGACGGCGGTGCTTTGCCATCACATGGAGGCAGGAGCGGGCAGGCCTTTCGGGGCCTCCTCGCCCTGCCTCGTTCCGTTTTTGATGGCCTGGCGGCTGCGGCTCGTGAAGCACGGCGCGAGTACGAGATGATGATCGGCTAGAGCATGGGACTGATTACGAAGCTGCCGGACGACCTGGCCAACCAGATTGCCGCGGGCGAGGTCGTGGAACGGCCGGCGTCGGTCATCAAGGAGCTGGTTGAAAACGCCATCGACGCCCAGGCGTCACGCATCACGATCACCGTCGAATTCGGCGGCAAGAAGCTGATTCGGGTGGAAGACGATGGCATCGGGATGGACCCGGATGATGCGCGATTGAGTCTGGAGCGTCATGCCACCAGCAAGATCCGGCGCGCGGACGATCTCGGGGCCATCATCACGCTCGGGTTCAGGGGCGAAGCGCTGCCGTCGATGGCCTCGGTATCGCACTTCCGCCTGCGCACACGTGCGCGGGGCGAAGACGCGGGTACCGAAATCCGCGTCAACGCGGGCGTCGTCGAATCGGTCATGACTGCCGGCGGCCCCGAAGGCACGCTCGTGGAGGTGGCCGACCTCTTCTACAACCTGCCGGCGCGCCGCAAGTTTCTCAAGTCGGACGCCGCCGAGATGGCGCAGATCTCGAAGACGGTGACGCAACTGACGTTGTGTTATCCGCAGGTGGGATTCGTGCTGACCAACGGCAACCGCAAGGTGCTGTCGTGCCCTCCGGTGTCGTCGACGTCGGACCGGCTGTATCAGCTCTACGGCGATCGTCCCGACCTGGTGGAAGTGGCGCGCGAGGCCGCGGGCATCCGCCTCCATGGCTACGTCGCTGCGCTCGCGGAGCAGGGGCCGACGCGCGGCCCGCAACACGTCTTCGTCAACCGCCGCATCGTCAAGGACAAGACCATCGCGCATGCCATCTTCGACGCCTACAGCGTGGCCTCGAACAAGGAGCGCAGTCCCGAGGTGCACCTGTTCCTGGAGATTCCGCCGGACCGGATCGACGTCAACGTCCACCCGACGAAGGCGGAGGTCCGATTCAAGGAGCAATCGCTCGTCCACCAGGTGGTTCGCCGTGGCGTGGCCGATGCGCTGGGCCGCGGCCCGGCACCCGAGCTGACGCTGCGTGCGCCGGATGTCGTGCCAGGCCGTCCATACGCGCAGGCCATTCCCGGTGTGCTGACCGGTGGCGTCTACACGTCCCGCTGGTCACCGGGCACGGCCACCGCGCCTGGTGGTGAAGGTGGAGTGCCATTCGATCCCGTCAGTGGCATGCGCCCACCCGGCGCGGGGATGCCGGCGGGCGCACCGGAGGGAGGTGGCTGGCCGGCTACGGATGGCGAGACGGCTGCTGGCCCAAGTGGGTCGATGCCGCCACACGCGCCGGTCGCTGACACCGGTGACCGGCCACCGGCGGTGCGGCCGCTCATCCCTCTCGGACAGTTCCGCGACACGTTCATCATTGCCATAGACGATGAGGGGATTGCCATCATCGATCAGCACGTGGCGCACGAGCGGGTGTTGTTCGAGCGCATCATGCAGCGGCTGACCGAACGGCCGCTGGAAAGCCAGGGCCTGCTGGTTCCGATTGTGCTGGAGCTGCCACCGGCCGAACGTCAGGCGCTCATCACGCGTGCCGAAGCGCTGGCGCGATTCGGGTTCGAAGTGGACGAGTTCGGCGGCGACAGTATTCGCGTGACAGCGGTGCCGGCCATCCTGCCGAGAGAGGAGAGCGAGGGGGCGTTGCGCGCGCTCGCGCTCGACCTCGAAGGCGTGGACCGCGGCCTGGACATCCAGGAAGGTCTGAAACGCATTGCCGCGCTCACGGCATGCCATGCGGCGGTGAAGGCCAACTACCCGCTGACGTTCGAGAAGATGGTGCACATCCTGGACGAACTGCGCGCCACGGCCTACTCGACGGTCTGTCCGCACGGCCGGCCGGTGATGCTGCGGCTGACGAGGCGGGAGATCGAGAAGAACTTCGACCGCATCTGAGCCGTGCGCCGGAGCTGCGTGACAACCCGTCGCGTGGCCTGTGCGCGCGATTCGTGAGCAGTGTCGTTGGCTAGAGCGTTGCGATCGAATGTGGTGTGCATTCCGCGTG
>CAZZGM010000436.1:0-3088 GCA_964653955.1 uncultured Bifidobacteriaceae bacterium
GCATGATGCCGTAGCCGTGCTGCGCCTCGTCTCTCAGGGACAGCAGGACGTAGAACCAGTTGGTGCGGAGCGGAAGCAGCGATTCAGGCGACGGCGGGCGCGACATAATCGCGCCAAATATATATATTCATTAATACACAGTCAAGCAGGCATCCGGCATGCGTCTATCTGTGGGCGCCGGGCGGCTTGAGATATCGCCCCGGAATCGGATTGTCGGGCCGCTCGCTGTCCCAGAACACGGTCACCACATACCACCGCGTGCCATCGTCGAACAGCTGGATGCTGTTGATGCCGCGCGCGAACGGTGTCCGATCCGCTGCGGTGCGGCGCGACTCGTACGTGCTGAAGGCGTGCGTCACGTTCCCGAACGTTTCCTGCACGCGGTGGATTTCCGTTTCGAAGAAGCCGTCCCGCTCGAGCACCGGACCACTCGACGCCACGTAGTCGGCAGGTGTCATCACTCGATAGCGGACGGTGCCGTCCGCCGACCGGCCCGTGTTGATGAGGCGTCCGTGTTCGGGCAGGAAGAGTGAGTGAAACCGATCCCAGTCGCGCTTCTGTCCCGCCGGACCTGAAATGACGTCGTAGAGCGCGGCCAGGATGGCGTCTACGGACGATACGTCGGCGGACCGGGCCGGCGGCGGCTGTGCCGCTGCCTCGAATGAGACGCCAAGAACCATTGCCGCCGCAAGCGCTACCGCCAAGCCGTGTCTCATCGGTGAACTCCCGGGATACTCCTATCACGGAAGCGCACCGATATCAGACACGGGCTCGCCAGACGTTCACGCGAGCGAAGATGGCCCAGCTCTTGGCGACGTCGATGAACAGGATTTCAGTCGACCGATCGAGTGCGGCGTTTGATCGCTGGCGCTACCGCAGCCGGCCGGCAAGCGTTCGCACAAACCGTTCAGGGTCGTCCGGAGACACGACGATCGTTGCGTCCGGCCAGTTCAGCACCACGGTCCGGCGCGTGTCGGTCACGAACGCGCGGTAGCGGCCCAGCGCAGAGTTCGAGAACCAGCCGTAGATGCCAAAGGCTCCACCGTTGCCCCACAGCCGCCACGAGCCGCGCATCACACCTGAGCGGATAGCGACATCACGCAGCCCTTCCAGGGGCAGGCGCGTCTTCCAGCCCAGCCGGTGAATCTCCAGGTCGTGCGGCGTCAGCGTATAGCCGCGCACCATGAACACCAGGATACAGACGACGATGGCGGCGAGCACCACGCCAATCCATCTCCCCTGCGACAGCTGAAAGAACGTCGGCACGCCGGCCACGAAACAGACGAGCGCGGTGGTCACCTTCACCGACCAGCCCCACGGAGCACCGAAGTACGTACCCACCTCGCCTCGTCCCGTCAGAAGTCCAGGTTCTCGGTGACGCGGATGCCCTGTCCTTCAAAAGCGTCCACCAGCCGGCGGATACGCCGCCGCGCCTCGTCGAGATCCGTGACGCCCAATGTGATGTTGAGCAGATCGATATACCAGGGCAGCTTCATCGGCTCGGTCACGTACGTGGCGCAAATCTCCCGTGCGACGGGCAGCGTGGTGTCCTTCGAGTCGTCGTGTACGTCTCGATTGGTGGCGCGCTGCAGCTTGTCGTATTCCTCCGACAACAGCCGGGCAAACAGCTCCACCGTGAACGCATCGCCCGTCCGTACGCCGGTCTCCGCATCATCGTCCGTAAACGTGGCGTGCTTGTGGAGCCACTCCCAGAGGATGCTGAGCCGGATTTCGCCAGTGGCCATGTCCTCCATCAGATAAAGCACGTCGTCGTTACCGAAGAAGTCCGCAGGCTTGAGCGCCGCGGCCTGCATGCCCTGGCCGAACGCGTTGCCGTACTGGATGGCCACACTCAGCAGGTCGCGTGCGCCACGCACCGTGCGCGGGCCGCCTTCGAGCAGCCGCAGCGCCGCGGCATCATCCGCCGCATATCCCAGCGGCGGAAACGACCGCCCGAGCTGGTTGTCCTGCCCCACCTTTTCCCAGACCGGCCGGACGATGTGGACCATTTTCCAGTGGGCGACCCACTTGCCGCTGGCCCCTTCGCGCTGTTCGCGTTCGGCACCGGCAACGGCTCTCGCCATCCCCGCCTGCACGCCCGCCGCCGAACCCACAGGAATGTTGGGCTCCATGCCGCCCTGCCACAGCGCGCACTGCCCCGCCTGGTCGGGTGTGTTGACGGCGCGCCGCACGCGATCCTCGTAGTGCCGCATGTAGCCGTAGGTCATGGTGATGGCGTCGATGTTGGGATTGAGAAACGTCGGATCCCAGGCCATCGCGTCGGAGACGCTGTTGATGTAGTCCCAGCGTCCGGTATTGAACCCGACGAAACGCGGCCCGAGCGCGGCACGGATTTCCATCAACTGGAAACACGCTTCGATCTGCTCCACCAGCACGTAGGTCTTGAGCGTGGCGTGTTCGAGCCCCACCTGCGCCTCGAGCGCCGACAGGATGTCGTGCCACAGCGCCGCTTCTTCGGCCGTCTGGATTTTCGGCAGGTACAACACCACCGGCGCGCCGTTGGCGCGGAGGCGCTCGTGGTTGTGCACCACGTAGAGCGCGGCATCGACAATGGACGCCGAGAAGCCGCCATGGTCGTCGCGGCGGACGTGCCGATCGTCCAGGTGAAGCCCGCGCGCGCGGAAGATGATGGTGGTGAAGTCGAGCTGTGCCCGCCAGTCGTCAATGGTACGCCGCCCGAGAAACCCTTCGGCCCAGGTGTTCATCTCGGCCGCCACATGCTCGGCCGTGCTGAGAAACAGCGGGTCACGATGGATGGCCAGCCGCAGGTTGCGCTGGTTGTCCAGTGACATCGTGTGCAACTGGCCGAGGGCGTCTTCGCCGTCGAACATCCAGCCATCGGCGCCGGACAGTAGCGCGTAGGCCACGTTCCGCAAACTCTGGGCAATGGGCGCGCGCGGCCGGGCCGCCGGACCGGTTCCCTGAATCCACTGGCGCTGCAGCCCCGGCGGAATGGCACTGCCGGTGAACCAGCCTCCTCGTGCAGGACGCCCGAGACGAGTTCGTCGGATGCATCGCCGCCGAACGTCTGGCGACCGCATTGCCCGACGCCCGCCTCGGCGACCTC
>CAZZGM010000437.1:0-3081 GCA_964653955.1 uncultured Bifidobacteriaceae bacterium
TGTCGCGCACTGTCTGCGGATCGAACACGACGATGTCGGCGGCGTAGCCTTCCTTCAGCAGGCCGCGATCGGTCAGGCCGAGGATGCCGGCCGGCAGTGACGTCATCTTGCGGACCGCGTCCTCGAGCGTCAGCACCTGTTCATCGCGCACGTAGCGACCCAGCACGCGGACGTTCGTGCCATAACTGCGCGGGTGGGGCACGCCCGGCGCGTCGAGGTTGATGGCCGAGCCGTCACTCGCCGGCGTCACCCACGGCTGGCGCAGCACCAGTTGCACGTTCTCTTCGGACTGGTTGTGGAAAATCCCACTGATATTCCCGCCCTCTTCGGCCATCAGCGTGATGAGCGTGTCGGCCGGGTCGGCGTCGCCGCGCATCGCGGCGATTTCAGCGAGACGTTTGCCTTCGTATTGTTTGTTCTGCGGCTGACGGGCGCGCGCCATCGCGATGCCCTCCCACCAGCCGTGTTCCTCGGACCAGGCAATGAACTCCGGATCGCGCTTGATTCGCGGACGCAGCGAGTTGTCCTTCAGGCGCTCGGCGAAACGCGCCGGGCCGCCCTCGCGCATCCACAGCGGAAAACACGCGCTCCACCCGTGGCTCATGGCCGTGTAGGGATAGACGTTGGCGGTGACGTCGAGCCCGCGGCCACGCGCGTCCTCGATCTGCTGCACGAATCCCGGCATCTGCGACCACAGCTTCTGCCCGCGGATCTTCAGGTGGAAGATGTGGACCGGAATACCCACCTCTTCGGCCACGCGCAGCGCGAAGTCCAATTCCTTCTGCTGCTCATAACCTTCGCTCCCGATGTGCGTGGCGTAATTGCCGCCATAGCGGTGCGCCACGCGCGCCAGTTCGACGATTTCGTCCGGGTATTCGGGACCACCGCTTTCGAAGCGGCCGATGAGGCCCCAGGCGCCCTCCTCCATCGAACGCGCCACCAGCTGCTTCATGCGCTCGAGTTCATCCGCAGTGGCCGGCCGGGCCTCGTAGCCCAGGACAACGCGCCGCACCTGCCCGGTAGCGACATGCGACACGAGGTTGATGGAAATGCCACGTTCCTCGACACGGTTGAAATATTCGGTGAAGGTCGTCCAGTCCTGCCTGGTCGCGCCCTCACCGTCCACAGGCAGACCATCGCGAGGCGCCACCGACGGTCCTTCGGCAATGACATCCAAGGTGACGCCCTGGCGAACCTTGCTCTGCGCCGTGCCGTCTTCGAGGAGCGGCATGTCGGAATGCGCGTGCAAGTCGATGAACCCCGGGGTCACGACATGCCCGGCGGCGTCGATGACGCGGGTGGCGGAAGCGCCCTCCAACCGGCCAACCCGTACGATCCGCCCGTCCTTCACGGCCACGTCGGCCTCGATGGCCGGCGCGCCGCTGCCGTCGAGCACACGCCCGCCGCGGATGAGGACGTCGTAGTCGTCGGCACCGCTGCCGGTGGATGAACACGCGCTCACCAGCGCGGCGGCCAGGACCAGCACGGCCGTTCGAAGGAATCTCATCGCACACCCCCTCCCGTGCGCGCCATCATACGCGAGCCCCCAGCCGCCACCGACCGGACCTGTCGGCGCACCTCGAAGCGGTGTTACCATGCGCCGTTCAGGAGGGATCAGCCATGGCGCTGTCGCGTCGCGAATTCGTATGGAGGTTCGGTGCGGGTGGGGCGGCGGCAGCCTCCTCGGCCGCCATCATTGGTTACGGCCACGAGGAACTACTGGCCCTTGGCCTCGACGCGCAGGCGCGACCCGCCATGCCCGCCCTGCCGGCCGATGCCATCCGCATCAGCAGTAACGAAAACCTGCGCGGCCCGAGCCCCAAGGTGCTCGAGGCACTGCGGCAGCATCCCTCGAAAACGCTGGGTCTCGGCTACCCGCCACCCAACGTCCGGGCGTTCCAGGAACACATTGCCACGATGTACGGCGCGCAGCCGAACAACGTGATTGTTGCCACCGGCTCGGACGCCATCCTGGCGGCCGCGGTCATGGCCTACGCCTCGACCAATCGTCCCGTGGTGTCGGCGGATCCGTCGTACGGGTCACCCGTGGCCATGGCTCAGCGCATGAACTTCCCGGTGAAGGCCCTGCCGGTGGATGCAGGTCTCCGCATCGACCTGGACGCCATGATCGATGCCGCCGCCGGCGCCGGACTCGTGTTCCTCTGCAACCCGAACAACCCGACGTCCACGGTCCACACGCTGGCCGACATCGAGCGAACCGTACGCGCCATCAAGCAGCGGTCACCCGAAACGGGCATCCTCATCGATGAGGCCTACATCGACTACGCCACCGCGCCGGGCACGGGTTCGGCGGCAAAACTCGCGCTGGAACTCCCCGGCGTGTTCATGGCCCGCACCTTCTCGAAGGCCTACGGCATGGCGGGCATGCGCATCGGCTACGCCATCGGCCAGCCCGACACGCTGACCAAGGTGAGGAACGCCTGGGGGCTCGGCAGCCTCGGCGACCTTCAGGCCGTGGGCGGACTCGTCGCCCTGAAGGACACGGCGCACATGGAATGGGAGCGCGACGAGAACAAGAAGATTCGCGACTGGACGCTCGCCCAGTTCAAGGCCATGGGCTACGACGCGCCCGATTCGCAAACCAATTTCGTGTTCGTCAACCTCCGCCAGCCCGCCGCCGGCTTCCGCGACGCATGCCGCGCGCAGGGCGTTGTCGTCGGACGCGACTTCCCGCCCATGGAAAAAACCCACACGCGTATCTCGCTGGGGACGATGGAGGATATGCAGCGGGCGATGGTGGTGTTCAAACAGGTGCTGGGACGCAACAGCGTCGCGTAGCACATCGTAACCACGCACACTTCCCGGGGCCGTCACCGCGACGGCTCCGGGGCCTCTCCTCAAATGCGCGCGTCGCGCGTCATTCAGCTCGCAACGTGACCGCCGGATCCACCCGCGCGGCACGTCGCGACGGCGCCACGGCCGCGGCCAGCGCCGTGAGCAACATCAGGCCCGCGGCCACGCCCAGCGTAGTGACATCACTGGCTGATACGCCAAACATCAACGCGTCCAGCGTGCGTGCCGCCGCCATGGCAAGCGGGACGCCAATCAGGATTCCCAGCC
>CAZZGM010000438.1:0-275 GCA_964653955.1 uncultured Bifidobacteriaceae bacterium
AACTGAACTACCACCCCTCGAGGGAGATGTTGCGAACTGGTGATCTGGTGAGGTGATGAACGGTCGATCGTGCTCACCAGCGTCGGCACGTTGTCAGCGCACCGCACGTCATCAGGGCAACAGCCGCTGATCATATCACCAGACGGCCGAATCGTGTATCACCGTCCCGCCTTCGCCTGGCTGGCCAGCCGCAGCTCGCGCAAATGCCGGCACGCGTGACACGGCTTGCCAACCGTAGCTCACGCCGATCCTTGGCAGGCGTGAGCGAAGGTTGG
>CAZZGM010000438.1:285-3077 GCA_964653955.1 uncultured Bifidobacteriaceae bacterium
AACTGAACTACCACCCCTCGAGGGAGATGTTGCGAACTGGTGATCTGGTGAGGTGATGAACGGTCGATCGTGCTCACCAGCGTCGGCACGTTGTCAGCGCACCGCACGTCATCAGGGCAACAGCCGCTGATCATATCACCAGACGGCCGAATCGTATATCACCGGCCCGCGTGACACGGCCTGCCAACCGTAGCTCACGCCGATCCTTGGCAGGCGTGAGCGAAGGTTGGTGGGCGGTACAGGACTCGAACCTGTGACAGCCGGCGTGTAAAGCCGGTGCTCTACCAACTGAGCTAACCGCCCCACTCCGGCCAGAACGGCAAGTGTAGCCAGCCGCGCTCCAAACCGTCAAGATAGGGACGCATGCCGGACGACAGCCGCCGCCTCATTGTCGCCATCACGGGTGCGTCGGGTGCCATTTACGGTATCCGCGTACTGCAGCTGCTGAAGGACACGGACATCGAGGCGCACCTCGTGCTGAGTGCCTGGGGGGCGCGCACGCTCCAGCACGAAACCTCCTGGACCGTGAAGGACGTGCAGGCACTCGCGCACACCGTCTACCACCACGCCGACGAAGGCGCGGCCATCTCGAGCGGATCGTTCCAGACGCGCGGCATGCTGGTGGCACCGTGCAGCACGCGCTCGCTGGCCGCCATCGCCCACGGGCTCGGCGACTCGCTGGTCCATCGCGCGGCGGACGTCATCCTGAAAGAACGGCGCCGCCTCGTGCTGGCCGTGCGCGAAGCGCCGCTCAGCGCCATCCACCTCGAAAACATGCTGAAGCTGGCGCGGATGGGCGTCACCATCTGTCCGCCCATGCCGGCCTTCTACAACGATCCGCACACCATCGACGACGTGCTGAACCACAACATCGGGCGCGTGCTCGACCTCTTCGACATCGAGAGCGGCCTGGTCAAACGCTGGAAAGGCGCGCGCGAGGGCAGGCGGAAGGCGCGTAACGCCGACTAGGGAGAACCATCGTGCCCGAAGCTCATCTGAAGCGGGTGCGCGAACTGCTGGCAGGACACAGCACGATCACCCTCGCGACCACGGCGGAAGGGCGGTCCTGGGCCGCGGCCGTCTTCTACGCCAGCGACGCCGATCTCAACGTCTACTTCGTCTCCGCCCTGAAGACCCGGCATGGCCGTGACATGCACCGCGACGCCCACGTGACCGGCGCCATCAATCACGACGTCTCGACCTGGGGCGAGGTCATCGGCCTGCAGATCGAGGGCCGCGCCGTCGTGCTGGAGGGCGAGGAGCGCCTGAAGGCGCTGGACAGCTACCTCGAGAAGTTTCCCGACGTCCGCCGGCTGTTCGACCGGCCGCGGGATGCGAACGAGAAGATCATCGCGGAACGCCTGCAGCGCGCGCCTTTCTGGCGGCTGACGCCGTCCTGGATCCGGCTCATCGACAGCACGAAGGGGTTCGGGTGGAAGTGGGAGACGCCGGTTCCGCTACCGCAAACCTGACGGACCTGCCGCCGCGGCCTCCGGATCTCTTGCCCGCCGCCGCCATGTCGCCGGGGGCACCCCGAACTCCCGCTTGAAGGCCCGGTTGAACGCCGCCTCCGATTCGTAGCCGACCTGATGACCCGTCTGGGCGATGGAGGCGTTCACTTCCCGCAGCCGGATGGCGGCCACCTGGAGGCGCCAGTGGGTCAGATAAGTGATCGGCGGCTGCCCCACCAGCCGGGTAAAGCGTTCAGTGAACGTCGAACGCGAAACGCCGACGGCACGCGCGAGCTCGTCGGCGGTCCAGGGTCGCCCCGGCTCGGCGTGCAGCAGGGCGAGGCCGCGGCCGACGGCCGGGTCCCGCAGGCCCGCGAGCCAGCCCGTCTGTTCGGGTGGCAGGCCCGCGATGTAGTGGCGCACCGCCTCGACGAACAGCAACTCGGAGAGACGCGCGACGATCGAACCGGCGCCGGCCCGCGCCCCGGCGAGTTCCCGGGCGGCGAAGCGAAAGGCACCATCCACCCAGTTGCCCGCAGCACTCCCGCTCACGTCGAACGTGAGAACGGGAGGCAGGATCGCCAGCAGCGGATTCACGGGCGCCTCGCTGCCGATGAAGCCGCAGATGATCGCCGTTCGTTCCCCGCCGCCGCCATGGGCAATACGCGCCAGTCCGCCCCCGGGCGGCACCTGGATGAGGCCGCCCGCATCCACGGGCGGCACCCGACGCGCGCTGCCGAGCTCGTGCGCGTCATTCGTGGGCAACAGGATGATCTCACCGGTGCGCACCGTCTGCGGCGAAGCGCCGTCGCGCGTGAGCAGCAGCCTGCCTGCCAGGACGTAGTGAAAGGCCATGATGTGGCTCGTCGCGGACAGGTGTGGCGCGCAGTCGCCGGGCTCCACCCGGGCCCGCACCGCCCATGGGGCCGTGAACTCGGCTTCGAGGAACACGCCGCCCGTGAGGCGGACCAGTCGCAGGACATCCGACAGCGCATCCATTTCGGTCACCAGGTGTCGGGACGCCGGAGCGGTCCGGCGGATGGAGCAAGAGAACCGGCGTCCCGGCCATCCACCTTCGCGGGAGTCGGATCTACTGTAGCAGCCGGCATTCAGAGTCGCCAAGGCGCCACCGCCATCACATTTCGGGAGACATGAGCATGCGCGTACGGGACAACTGGGGACATACGCTGAGCGGCGCCACGGCAGAAGGCGTCGCGCACTACCACAACGCACTCGATGAACTGCGGATCTACCAGGCCGATCCGGTGCACAGTGTCGACCAGGCGCTGGTGCTGGATTCCGGCTTCGTCATGGCGCACGCACTCCGGGCGTGGTTGCACC
>CAZZGM010000439.1:0-1641 GCA_964653955.1 uncultured Bifidobacteriaceae bacterium
GCACCGGCGAGGTGCGGTCGGCCACCGAGGTCAGCGTGAGGATGCTGCCCTGCCCGAGCAGGCCGCGCCGATAGTCCGGCACCGCCACACGCTGGAAGCTGTTCCCCGACACGTTCGGGATGCCGTAGTGCTTGGCCAGCCGCTCGTTCACGAACGTGTAATCGGACGTCAGCAGGTCGAGCACACTGCGGTCTTCGCGAACGATGCTGTTGAAGAGAAGTCTGGTTTCCTGCTCCATGGCATCGGCCAGCGTCTCGTCGTACTGCGGGAACGTCAGGTAGTCCGGAATGATCTTCTCCAGGTCCTGCAAGCGCAGCCACTGTGCCGCGAACCGATCCGACAGCGCCGTCGCGCGCGGGTCGGCCAGCATCCGCTTCACCTGCCGATCGAATCCGGCCTGCGTGCGCAGCGAGCCGTTACGGGCCGCCTGCACCAACTCGGCATCGGGCATCGTGCTCCACAGGAAGTACGACAGGCGCGAGGCCAGGTCCGTGTCCGCCACGCGATAGGCGCGCGTCGGCGCGGCGCTCGGCGCCGTTTCGAGCCGGAACAGGAACCGCGGGCTCATGAGGACGGACTGGAGCGCCATGCGCACGCCGCCCTCGAACCCGCCGCGTTCGCGGCCCTGCTCGTAGAACTTCATCGCGTCCTGCAGGTCGGCCGCCGTGGGCTCGCCGCGATAGGCCTGGCTCGTCAGGCCCTTCACGATGGACAGCGCGCACGACTCCTCTTCGGCCGCCGAGGTCGGACGGCACGTGAAGATCTTCGCGCGGCTCGGTGTCTCGGACACCCCCGTCACCGTGGTCGGCCCCACCACACTGAAATCGCGCAGGTGCGGCAGCATCGTTACGCCGAAGGTGATGCTGACGTCGGCCAGCGTGTTCTCGAGCGGCGTCAGCAAGTCGTCGACCGGCCCTTCGAGGTTCTGCAGGAACGCCGCCGACACACGCTGCGGCCCCGCCTTGACGTGAATGGGCGGCGTCTGGATGTCGAGGCTGTTGGTCGCATCCGTCTCGCTCATCCGCGTGTTGAGCGGCAGCAAGGCGACGCGCTCGCCGTTGATGGACACCTCCACCACTTCCTTGAGGTCCAGCACCGTCATCGACGTGCGGCCCGCGAGACCGCCCAGCGGCTCGTTGTGGAGGTTCATCTTGCACACGTACTCGCCATCGGCCGGGAACGTGTGCACCACCGACACACCGCCGCGGGTGCCGATGGGGGCGCCATCGACCTGCCGCATCTGCGACGCCGTGCGGCCAATCTTGTAGGTCACCGACGTGGCGCTGGCGCTCCGGTCGCCTACCGCCAGGCGGCTGATCTGGCTGGCCGCGCGCAGGTAGCCGTCGACCGTGGTCGGCGACATGCCCTGCACATCGGCCACGTTGTCGAACCCGGCGCTGATGGTGTCGGGCGGCAGATACGCCGTGACGTCGACCTCCACGCCCAGCAGGTCACGAATGGCCGATGCGTATTCCGCGCGGTTCAGACGCTGGAACGGACGCCGCCCCGGGTTGGGGTTGGCCGCCGCCTGCGTGTCGACACGCGTCTCGAGCGCCGTCGCCAGCCGATCCAGCGCATCACCCTCGGGCCGCTTGGCACCGAGCGGCGGCATCATGCCGGCGCGCAGCTTGCGGATGACCT
>CAZZGM010000439.1:1651-3076 GCA_964653955.1 uncultured Bifidobacteriaceae bacterium
TCTCGGTGACCTCGATGTCGGATTCGGGATGGGCCGCATCGAACTTGGCCCGCGACAATCCACCGGCCTTGCCGCGCTCACTGTGGCAGGTGGCGCAGTACTGCCCCACCATCGCCGTCTGCTCGGCCGCGCCAAAACCCGCCGCCGGTGCCGGTGCATGGGAGGACGCCGGTTTCGGCGCAGCCGGAGCGGCAGCAGGCTGTGCCGACTGCGCCAGCGGTGCCGCAGGCCCCGCCACGCTCGGCGCAGCGGAACGACCGGATGAACCTTGGGCGATGAGTGCCGCACCGCACGCGACGGTGGCAACGCCCGCCAACAGGACCTTTTTCATGCTGGTCTCCCGGCCTGGGTCGACGTGGGATATCCACGGTCCCAGTGACCCACATTATGGGATCTATTCAGGAAAGGTGTCGATAGAATGTTGTACCGATTTGTCACGCGATGTCCTTGAAACAGCGGGACTTCCGGGCACTACGGCCGCGGCGGGCTGATCATGATATGCGCGCCGGCGGTGCCGGCATCCATCAGCCACGGCACACCCGGGCCGGCGGGACGCGTCGGCAGCCCCGTCGAATCGCCAGTGGCAAACGGCACATAGAACACCCAGCGCGTGTATGCCGCCTCGACGGTGCCGTCCGCGTTGACCGACTTTCCGGTCATCACGTAGAGCGTCCGGGGCTCGCGCGCCATGGGCAGCGTCCCGGCCTTGATCTCGTCGAATCGCGTCTGATCGCGCTGCTTGTCGTCGGTAATGCCCTGGGCGGTCAGCTCACGCCCCCTGGCCATGAACGGCTCGAGGTCCTTGTGATAGCAGGCCACGCTGAAGCCATCGACAGCAGGGTTGTCGGCCAGGCACACGAGGTCGTTGGTCCCCGGGCGCAGTGTGACCATCCGGCCGCCTTCATATCCCAGCACCGTCGCTCCATCCCGACGGTCATCGGGGGCGGCGAGCAGCGCCTGAGCTACCTGTGCATCCTTGGGCACGTCCTGCGCCGCCACCGGCACCACCCCTGCCACGAGTACGACCATCCAGCCCCAGTTCCGCATCACCAGCTGTACCTCCGCGCACATGATACGGCACGGCAACACATTCACGCACGAACCGGGCTCTAATGGAGCGTATCCACCCAATGGTTCTGACATGACGAAAATTCCTGGTCCCCAGTACGATCCTCCCGCCCCTGACGGGGCCGCCGCCGACACGGTCGTGCTTGGCGGTGGTTGCTTCTGGTGTGTGGAAGCCGTGTTCCTCCGCCTCGATGGCGTACTCGGTGTGAGGTCGGGCTACGCCGGCGGGTCGGCAGCCACTGCAGACTACGAGGCCGTCTGTTCGGGCACGACCGGTCACGCCGAGGTCGTCGAGGTCCGGTTCGACCCGGCCCGCATCTCGCTCGGGCAGCTCCTGCAGGTATTTTTTTCGGTGGC
>CAZZGM010000440.1:0-3073 GCA_964653955.1 uncultured Bifidobacteriaceae bacterium
CGCCCGCCACGTTGACCGTGGACGGATACGGCGTGGCCGGGCCGGCGGCCGTGGAAATCGTGATCGGCGTCGCGTTCGTCAGCGTGTGCGACCGGCCGGCGGCCGTGCCGTCCGCCGTGGTCCACCGGACAGTGCTGACGCTGGCGCCAGGATTGGCCCGTGTCACCGTGAAGTTGAAATTGGTCAGGCCGGCGTTGCCTTCGGCCTGTGTGACGTCGTTGATCGAAAAACTCGGCGTCGGCGCGCCGCCGCAGGCGGCTGGGACGTTGAAGCCGTTGACGATGCCCGAGGTCGATCCCGGGCTCGGGTTGACGGCATTCGAGCCGAGGCCGAAGCCCGCAAACGCCTCCCACATGCGGCACACGTCGGCGCCGCCGTTGATCGTCTGCGCCGCCTGGAGGATCCCGTCGCGGACCTGCGTGAAGCCGGGGCTGCAGCTCGTGAACTTCAGCCCTTCGTTGTGATAGAGCATCGCGCGCTGGTTGCCGAAGCCACCGGTGGCGTTGTGCAGATTCGCGTTGAACCCGTAGTGATTCACCAGCGCCCAGTACACCTCCCACATGCCCTGCGCCCACACCGCGCCGACGCCGTGCGGGATGGCCGCACCGGTAATGCTCTGGTACGTCCACGTGTTCACCGCCGGGTCGGTGGAATAACGCTGCGCGCGGATGCCGGGACCATTGGTGGCCTGGTTGAGGGCATAGGTGCCGATGCCGCGCCCCTGCGCGGCCGTATCCGTGGACCGCGCGGTGTAGACCAGCGCCAGCCAGTCGCTGATACCTTCGCCAGGCTGCTGAGAATTGCTCAGGCAGCCGACGTTGCTGGGGCCGCCGACCTGGCGATTCGAAATGCCGTGACCGTACTCGTGCACGATGATGCCGGCATCGAGATCGCCATCGCGCTGCGGCGTACTGTGGTTCCACAGGAACATCTGCATGCGCGGCCGTCCGCCATCGGCTGGCGTCAGGAAGTTGGCGTTGTTGGTGCCGCCGCCATCCTGCGCCTCGGCTCGCACGTCATCCGCGCCCAGGCCGCCACGGCCGTAGTTGTTGACCTGGAAGTTGCCCGCCACCTCGTTGAAGCCATAGCGGTACTGGATGTCGTGAATGATGTTGTTCCAGTAGAACAGGTTGGTGACCGCCGCCGGCCGGTAGGTGCTCGGCGCGCCAGCCAGGTTGATGGCGAAATCACAGTTGAGGCCGGCACCGCAGCTCGGCGAGCTGCCGTCGTCGGGCACGTTGTTGGCGTCCACGTCCGTGTACGCGTGCACGTTGTTGCCCTGCGTGGTCGTGAACTCGGCGCCCGCGACGCCGTTGGTGTCGTGCCAGCCGAACGGCGAGGCCGTGGCGTCGTGCGGGTTCGTCACGAGCGTGCGGCCGTCGGCCGGCGGCACCGGCGTGGTGTGATTCGGGCTCTCGGTCGGCCGGGCGTAGACACGGTAGCTGTCGGACGCCACCCAGTCGAAGCGCGTCCAGATCTGCCCCGTCTCCGCGTCCACCGTCATGTCGAACGCGTGCTGGTCGTCCAGCGTGTACACCTGGAAGTTCCACACCAGCCGCGCTTCGCCGCGCTGAAGCGGCACGAGCATGAGCTGCGCCTTGATGGGCTCGGTCGACAGTTCCGGCGCCGACAGCTCGGTCACCTGCTGGATGCCCTGCGCTTGTCCCTCCACCACGGGAGCAAATCCGGTGACGCCCAGATGGGCGCCCGCGTACTGCACGGCGGTTGCCGCGCTCATGGCCGGACGCAGCGACGGCACGGCCATCGTCAGGTTGGGCAGGAACTGGTTGTTCACACTCAGGATGCGGCCTTCCTTGGTGATGTTGAAGTGCAGCTGGGTGTTGTAAACCGGGATGCCGCTCAGCCGCTGCCGGTAGTAGAGGTGCGTGACGCCGGTGATGTCCGACGGCACACGGTCGGTGAGCTCCGCCTCGACGATGTCGGCATCCGAGAGGCCCAGCAGCATGGTCTGGCTGACCATGTAGTCCTGGGCAATGGCCTCGGGATCACGCCCGTCGGGTGGCGTGAGATAGCCGCCCATGTTCCACAGCGAGCGCGTCGCACCGGTGGACAGCTCGTAGTCCACCAGCAGATCGGGCATCAGCACGCGCAGTTCTTCGACCGCCGCCTGCTGCGCATCGCGCGCCGCAAACACGTGCAGGCCCTGCAGGCCGACACGGGCGTCGAAGTTGCGCATCTCGCCACGATCCGCGAGCGCCTTCTCCTCCGGCACCTGCAGCTGCGGCTGAGCAAACGTCGCGACGGTGGCGGCAATGATGACGGCCACCAGCGACCAGCCGGTCCGGCGTCTCGACGCCGGCGGCCGGAGGGGAACACGAGAACGAGGGCGGGTGTGCGACACGACAACAGTCCTTTCGGGGGCTCTAGGCGGCCGGAGCCGCGGGTTGGAGAACGGAAAGATGAACGCGGTAGGCGTCCGGTGCCACGGGTGTATCCGCCGTCGGATGCGGCACCAGGCGCTCCAGACGAACACGCAGGCCATGGGCGGTCGCTTCCTGCGCAAACTGGGGGTTGGCGTGCAGCGTGACCGTTTCGGCAACGCCGCCTTCACCACGAATCTCGAGTTCCACGACGGCGTCACCTTCCCATATGCATGTGACACCCGTTGGACAACGCGAGTCCTCGGCCACCCGCACGAACGTAATCCGGGGTCCTTCCGGACTCACGTGGGTCTCGCCCACACCCAGACTCACCTCCTGCTGCATACGCGACGCTGGTGTCGGAGAAACGCCTGCCGTTTCAACGGCCGTCGGAGCCGCGGGGACCCGGGCACAGGACAGGACAAAAACGAGCAGGAATGCAGGTAGCACGATGCCATCCGGCGATGGGAGGAGCCGACGGACGCCATAGCCTATCCGAACGCGCGAACCACGGACAAGACACATGAAGCCCTCCGTTCATCTTCCAGGCACCGAATTGCGCGTCATGGCACGGTCAATGTCGACGGCGCCGACGGCGCGCCGCGGCCGCATGGGTTCAACGCCGCCACCGACACCGTATATACACCCGGCGGCACCGTGCCGCTCATGCCGCGGGCGGCGGTGGCAAACGT
>CAZZGM010000441.1:0-3056 GCA_964653955.1 uncultured Bifidobacteriaceae bacterium
TCAGGGTTCTTGGTCAGGACCGACGCGCGGTAGAGGCCGAGCAGCGACAACGCCCGTCCCGGGTGACGTGCGAGCGAGGCCTCGTAGGCGTCCAGTGCCTCGGCCGGACGACGCACATCCAGCAGCAGGTCGCCGACGAGCTCGTGCGCGGGCTTCACCGGCAGCGGCGGCCCGAACTCGAAGCTCAGGCCGTCCTCGACCACGGCCGCCTGCCGGGCCAGCACCAGCCCCTCGTCGCGACGCCCTTCGCTGAAAATCAGCACGGCCTCGAGCTGCTGCGCCATGATGGCCGCGACGCGGCGGTCCGTGCCCACCGGGCTGGACATCGGCATACCCGGTGGCGGATCGGGGTTCATGGCGCTCTGCCCGGGCCGATCGGGGCGAACGGGCCTCGGTGTCGGAATGGGTGTGACGCCCGGCCGGCTCGTTGCCGGCCGCTGAGGCGTGACCGGTCCGGCCGAGGTCACGCTGCGAATGGGACGGTCGCCCTCGCCGACGAGCAGCGCCATGCGCTGCAGCGCGTCGTTCCCCACCAGGCGATTACCGCTGCGGAAGGCCGCCATGCCGACGGCAAACAGATCCGCGGCGGTGGCATCCGGCGCCAGGCCTTCGGACATGATGGGGCCCTTGGCGTCCATCCAGCGGCGCGTCTCGATGACCCACGCGGCGCGCGCCAGCGCCAGATGGCGGCGCGTACGCGCCGAGCTCGACTCGCCGGCCGCCTGCTCAATCTGCTGCAACACGCCCCGCGCATCGTCGTAGCGGCCCTGCTGGAGGTAGCTGTAGGTCAGCCACAGGAGGGCGTGAAATCCGCGTTCGTCCACGCCCAGGCCCTTGCGGGTGATGCGGTCGTCGGCGGCGCGGGACGAACGTTCGTTGAGCTCCGAGGCCTTGTCCCACATCCCCAGCGCGAAGTAGATGTGCGACGGCATGTGGAGCGCGTGCGACGCGGCCGGCGCGATGTTCGCGTAAGCCTCCGCATAGCGCAGGCCCAGCGGCGCGTGGTCGGGGTCGTCGTAGGCGTGAATCAGATAATGAACGGCACCGGGATGCTGGGGATTGGCGCGGTACACGTCTTCCACCAGGGCGGCGGCCCGCATGTAGGTAGCCGTGTCGCGACCGCCGTGGCTGGTGCCCAGCAGCGCCAGGGCATAGAAGGCGGTCACCTCGTGGTCGGCCGGATACGCCTCGTGCATGCGCTTCAGCCGGGCCGCGTAAGCGCGGTCGCGCGCCAGTTTGTCTCCGGTGGAATACAGGGCGTCCACGGCCTGCAGCCAGTCGCGTTCCTTGTCGGATCCCGCCTTGGCCAGGCGCCCTTCGGTCGTCGGCGCGAGGCGCTCCAGTGCGGCTCGCGCGTCGTCTGGTGCCACCTGTGACCACAGCGGGTGATTGTGCGTCATGGCTTCGCCCCAGTAGGCCATGGCGAAGTCCGCATCCAGGGTTTGCGCCTCCTGAAACGCCTCCCGGGCGTCGTCGTACTCGAAGCTGTGCAGCAGCAGCACGCCGCGCAGGAATGCGTCCTGGGCGGGTCCGGTTCGGGAGGTTGGGAAGCTGATCTGGCCCAGCGCCTCCTGCCTGGCTTCCGGAGCTCCGCCGGCACCCAGGGCCAGGACGAATATGAGGGCGGCAGACGACACAAGACGGGGCATCGGGGACATCCTCCCTGATTTGCAGTCTAGCAAAGGCAGAAGGCAGAAGGCAGAAGGGCAAAAACGAAAGGCCCCGCTGCCGTGGCAGCAGGGCCCTTTCGGAACCAGTGGGTTGCTGTTCGAGAGCGGGCGCTTCTGATCTGGTATCAGACGCCCGCCGAAGCGCCGGTCTCAGTTGAACGAGTACCGGAAGCTCAACATGATCTGGTAGACATCGTTCAACGTCGTGGAGCCCTGGAACGTGCTCCTGATGAGTTCGTTGTTGACGACTGCCAGACGGTAGCTCGGGCGCCCCTGCGCGTCGAGTGCGGCGTTGGTGAGAATCTGCGCACCGTTGGCGGCGGTGGTCGGAAGCACGAGGCGCTTGGACACACCCCAGTCGCGGTTCAGCAGGTTGCTGAAGTTGGCGATGTCGATGCGGAACTGGCCGGCGTTCCGCTTGCCGCCAATGTTCTTGAAAACATCCTGCACCAGGCTCAGGTCCATCCGGTTGAACATCGCCATGTTCAATCCGCCGCGTGTGGCGTATTCACCGCGGTGGTTCCTCAGATACGGGTCCTGCTGGATGTAGGCCTCGAAGGCGGCCTCCTGCTCGGCCACCGAAAACGTCCGGCTGCCCGCGGTGAAGGCGACGAAGTTCATCTCGGACGTATCCCGCGGGATGTAGATGAGATCGTTGCCGGCGGCGCCGTCACCGTTCATGTCACCGTTGAATACGTAGCTGGCAACGTTGGCGAAGTTCTGGTTCGAGGGTCTGGCTTCCCAGAACATCGACACCGTCGTCGAACCGAACTTGAAGTATTCCTTCGAGTAGGACGCGCTGATGAACGTGCGGTGGCCCTGCGTGTAGCCGGAGCGTCCGATGCCGGGATTATTCGGGTCGGCGGCGTGCTGGTTGTTGGCGAACGACGAGAACGCCGTGGAGCCGGCATCGATCGCGTTCTTCGAGTTGCCGTAGCTGTAGGCGCCGCGCAGCGTGAGGCCGCTCATCGTCTTCGACAGGCTGGTCGAGAGGTTCCACGACTTGCCGAAGCCCTGATTCGTCAGGATGATCGCGTTGGTGATGACGTCGGGAGCCGTGTTGTTGATGCGGTTCGCGGTCCACCTGGGACGGTCGTCGACGCCGGTGAACGCCGCCTGCGCCGCCGGCAGGTTCGCGTTGTAGTAGGCCGTGCCGTTGACGTCCTTGTTGTAGATGAACTCGACCGTCCCGACGACGCCGCCAGGCAGGCGGTGATCGACGGCCAGGTTGGTGCGCCACACCTGCGGAAACTTGAAGTTGGGGTCGGTGACGTTGAGCTCGAAGCTTGCCGCTCCTTCACCCGTGACGTTGGAGGGTTTGTAGGTGTCCGGGTTCGGATTGAACGGGTAGGCCGTGGTGTTTTGCGCCACGGTCTCGCCAATGAG
>CAZZGM010000442.1:0-3034 GCA_964653955.1 uncultured Bifidobacteriaceae bacterium
GAGGCCGCGTCATGCTGCTCATCGTCGGCCTCAATTCACGCGGACCGTGACGGCCAGCCACGGTTCCTCGTCGTTCGTGGCCACCTCGCCGGCGCGGGCGATACCCCGTGCGGGATGCGCCTGCGTTTCGGACCACCGCACGCACATGCCGTTGAGCGTGTCGAGGGTATCCGCCAGGTGCAGCACGCGCGCGGCCATCTGCACCGGGTTCGTTTCGCTCTCTGCGTCGTCCTCGTCGTGAGCCGTGCAATCGAGCGACAGCAGGACGATGGTGACGGCGGCCTCGAGGAAGGGGGCCGTGGACGTGACATCTTCCAGGATGGCGACCTGTTCGGCACGGCGCCGGCGCGAGTCCTTGTGCGCGCGTCCGGAGGCGTCGGCTGGAAGATCCGGGTACACCAGGCGGCCGAGGTCGTGCAGCAGAGCCGCGCGTTCGAGGTCGTCCAGGACGGTCTCCGGCAGGCCGAGTTCGTCGCCGATACGATCCGCGAATTGGGCAACGCGGTTGACATGGGCGAGTCCGGCGGCGTCGTGTGCGTAGAGGTGCCCGAGCAGGCGGTACAGCGAATCCGTGGAGCCAATGGTGGTGCCGGCAAAGGCTTCCGCCAGGCGCCACGTGTGCTCGATCTGCTCCCGTGTCATGGGGGTACGTTCAGGCCCGTCGGTTCCGTGTCGCGTCATGTGAAGGAAATCGGCGGCCCGTGAGGATTCTTGAAGCCGCGACGCGCACGGAGTGAGGTGTCGGTAAACCGACACCTCACAGCGGAAAATGGCGGCCGGGTTCTCAGGTTCCCGGGTTCAGGGCCGACGTGATCGCGTCCTTCGTGACCGTGCCGGCCGCGAACGCCTGCCAGCGGTCGTAGGGGACCGACGACTCCTCGCGCGCGGCAAGGAGGTCGTTCAGGCGCGACTGGTCTTTGGCACTGTCGTGACGTGAATAACGGCGGCGCAGGACGGCATCGGGCCGATGCGTCGGTGCCGCGGCAGCCAGGGCGTCGGCCATGGCCGCCTGCTGGATGCCAGCACCGTGCAGGATGCCGCCGCCGGTGGCGTTGATGCACGTCAGGCCATCCGTGCGGCCCGCCTGATCGACCAGCCAGTCGCGGAACGACACCAGGTGTGGCGCGGTCCGTACACGTTCGCCGTGCACATCGTCCAGCCATACTTCGGGCTGTCGGCTCATGTAGTCGAGCCGCAGTTGTTCCCAGGTGTAGCCTTTGGCAATCCACTCGTCCCACACCGCGTCGTAGATGGTGCCGCGGCAGTACGGACGGCCATCGGTAAACGCCATGTCGGCGCCGGCAAACACGATCGGGCCGCAGCCCATGTAGCGGGCGAGGTCGAACGCCGAGGTCAGCACCGAACCCCACGTGCGCAGTTCGCCGCGCGTGATGCCGCCTTCGGCCAGCCACGGCCACGGTTCGTGCTGCGAGACACGAAAGAAGAACGTGCGGCCCGCAAACGACCGGAGCCCGGATGGGTGCACGCTGCCTTCCGCGACGAGCATGACCGCTTCGGCGGCGACGGCCGTGAGATGACGCGCGTTCAGCTCGCTGGGGTCGGCGGACACCACGATATGGGGCGACACACCTGCCGTCACCAGTGGCCGCAGCGCCGTGTCCGCGGCAATCACCACCGCGCGATCCCGGAAGCGCGCGATGTCCTCGAGGTTGTGATCCAGCGATGGACCTGCACCCACCACGATGGCGGCCGTGCCCTCGAACGCACGATTCAGCGTCTCGACGCCGGGCTCACGCGCGATTGCCCGCAGGTTGCCCAGCGTCTGCAGCAGATAGGGGCCGGCAAATTTCTGGCGTGCCACACCGTTGGCTTTTGCGCCACGGACCACGCGGTCGGCCACGGCGCCGGCGCGTGCAATGGCCGCGGGATCGAACTGCTGGCGCAGCGGATGGGCGGCAATCGGCACGTCGGCGAGGCCGTCGAAAAAGCGCGCGCTGTCCGCCGCGCCCCGATAGTCGGGACCAATCAGCAACCGCAGGCGGCCTTTGTCGAACCAGCGGCGCCAGTCGCGCCGCGACAGAAACACGGTGGCCAGACCGGGATCCGGCTCGATGGCCAGAATCCTGTTGATCGGCAGATGTTCAGCCCGCTCCAGGGCATGCCCCAGGCCAACGCCGGTCATGATGACCTGACCGGCATCGGTTGCCGCCGGCGGCAACCACGCGTCCGTCACCGCGGACGGACCATCGAGGTGATGCCACTCGCCGCCCTCACCCTGTACTTCCACACCCACATCGTCGTGGCCGGCCGCCACGAGACGGATGGACGGCGGCAACCCGCCGAGCATGGGCGTAATGCCCTGGGCGCGGGTCAGCGCGTCGACGTTGGCGATGAGCAGTTCTTCCGGAGTCACGAGGCCCTCGCGTATTCGTGCAGGTAGCCGTCCACCATGCGTGACACGGTGAAGCGTGCGTGGTAGTCGTCGCGCGCAAGTGCCGCCATGGCACGCGCGCGGCCGCGGCCGGCCAGACGTGCCGCCGTGGCCATGGTGGCTGCCAGTGCCTGCGGTGTTGGCTCGAATAGCCACCCTGTCACGCCATCGTCCACGAGCTCCTCGAGTTCGGGGATGCGGCTGGCCATGACGGGAACGCCGTCACAGAACGCTTCGAGAATGGCGAGCGGTTGTCCTTCGTTCGTGGATGGCAGCACCAGATAGTCGGCATGCCGCAGGTAACGCCGCGCCGCCGGTCGATGACCGCAAAAACGCACCTGGCCGGCCACTCCCAGTTCAGCCGCCCTGGCGCGCAGTGCGTCATCCGGACCGTCGCCGATGAAGGCCACACGCACGCTGGTGTCAACCGGCAGCAGCGCGAGTGCGTCCAGCAGCAGGGCCTGATTCTTCCGGCGGCCGAGCGTGCCAATGCAGCAGAGCACGAGATGTCCAGCCTGGCGCCAGGCCTGCAGCGCCTGCACGTGCGTGTCCGTGGGAGCCGACTCGCTGGATGGCGCCACGCCGTACGGCACGACTGCCAGGTGGCGCGTGGTGACGCCAAGCGACGCCAGCTGGCTGCCT
>CAZZGM010000443.1:0-3028 GCA_964653955.1 uncultured Bifidobacteriaceae bacterium
TGTCGCCCGTCATCGAACTCGGCGACACTGCCGCCACCGCCCGGACCTCCGGCAGCGAGTCCTGGCCAAGCTCGCCGGCCAGCTTGAGCGCGAGGTTGCCGCCCAGCGAGTAGCCCGCCACGCCAAAACTGGTGAGGCCGTCGTGCCGGCGCAGTTCCTCGAGCACTGTCCGCGGGTCGGCGGTGAGGCCGGAATGGTAGAGCCCGCGTGACAGGTGTTCGGTACCGCCACAGTTGCGCTGGTTGAGCCGTACCACGTTGAAGCCGTACGCCCAGGCTTTGTCGGCCATACCGGCCATGTAGTGTGCCGAGCTCGACCCTTCGAGACCATGGAGCAGCAGCACGGTCGGCGCCACGTGCCGCTCGGGCTGCCAGTGGCAGTGTGCCAGGACGCGCGCGTCGGGCGCGACGTCGAAGTAGCGAGCCTCGGGCGCGGGTAGTGCGGGGAACCGACGAGCGCGGCCCCAGGCGTAAACGGTCATCCTGTGGCCGCCGACCCAGTGGGCGAGCGGCGTGAACGCGGGAACGGGCGCAGGCACGTGAACCTGCTCATTGTACGGCCCGGTGGCGGCATCCGGCTGGTGAATGGATGGTGTCGGCACTCGGCATCGGCCGGCCGAGCCGCTACAATGCCCGGTGCGGCCGCCTCGTCGGCCGCGGAGGAGACGCATGAGACTGACGACATTCCCCGCATGGACGCTGGCGCTGGCAATGATGGCCACACCAGCGCTGGCCCAGCCGCCCGCCGCGCCGGCTGCCGACAGCCCGACCCTGGTGGCGCAGAAGCAGGAGGCCGTCAAGGGCGTCGACGAGCTGGCCAAGCTCGCCCAGGAAATGGTGGATTCGGTGTTCAGCTTCGGCGAGCTCGGGATGCAGGAGGTCGAAACCTCGAAGTACCTCACGGGTGTGCTCGAGAAGTTCGGCTTCACCGTCACCCGCGGGCAGTCGGGCATGCCAACGGCGTGGGTGGCCACGTGGGGATCCGGCAAGCCGGTGATTGCACTCGGCTCGGACATCGACGGCATCCCGCAGGCATCGCAGAAGCCCGGTGTCGCCTACCACGATCCCATCGTCGAAGGCGCCCCCGGACACGGTGAGGGACACAACACCGGCATGCCGCTCAACATCGTCGCGGCCATTGCCGTGAAGAAGATCATGGAGCGCGACAAGCTCCCCGGCACGATCATGCTGTGGCCGGGCGTGGCCGAGGAGATCGTGGCGTCAAAGGCGTGGTTCGTGCGCGACGGCATGTTCAAGGACGTCGACGTCAACCTGTTCACGCACGTCGGCAACAACCTCGGCGTGTCGTGGGGGCAGGCGGGCGGCACCGGCCTCGTATCCATCGAGTACACCTTCGAAGGCGAGACGGCGCACAGCGCCGGCGCGCCGTGGCGCGGACGATCGGCGCTGGACGCGGTGGAGCTGATGAGCATCGGCTGGCAGTACCGCCGCGAGCACCTGCGGCTGTCGCAGCGGTCACACTCGATCATCACCAACGGTGGCGATCAGCCGAACGTCGTCCCGCGCAATGCCAGCATCTGGTTCTACTTCCGCGAAATCGACCAGCCGCACATCAAGGAGCTCGTCGACATCGGCAACCAGATGGCCGAAGGCGCCGCGCTGATGACCAACACCAAGGTGACGTCGCGCATTCTGGGCACCGCCTATCCTCGTCACTTCAGCAAGCCGGTCGCCGAGACGATGTACGCCAACATCGAGAAGGTGGGATTGCCGGAGTGGAGCGAGGCCGATCAGACGCTGGCCCGGGCGCTCCAGAAGGAACTTGGCAACCCGACGCAGCCCGGTCTCTCGGTCAAGCTGAACGGCCTCGGACAGCCGGTGGATCTCGAGCGCAACATGGGCGGCGGGTCCGACGACATCGGCGACGTGTCGTGGAACATGCCGACGGTCACGTTGAGCTATCCGTCCAACATTCCCGGCCTGCCCGGGCACAACTGGTCGAGCGCCATTGCCAGCGCCACGCCGATTGCCCACAAGGGCGTGGTGGCCGGCGCGAAGGTGCAGGCCATGACCATCCTCGACCTGCTGACCAAGCCGGAAATCGTCACGCAGGCGTGGGATTACTTCAACAATGTCCAGACCAAGGACGTGCAGTACATCCCGTTCATCACCCGCGACACACCGGCACCGACGCACCTGAACCAGGAGATTCTCGCGAAGTACCGCGAGCAGATGCGCAAGTTCTACTACGACCCGACGCAGTACTCGACCTATCTCGAGCAGCTCGGGATCACCTATCCGACCATCCGGAAGCAGGAGTAGGAGTGCGCGTGACGCCAGCCCGCTTTGCGCAAGGCCTGGTCGAGCGGATCGTGCCGCTCGTGCCCGAAGGCATTGTCGTCCGCGCCGCCGGCGATCACGTGCACGTGTTCCTGCCGGATGGTCCCGGCACGTCGGCCTCCGTCGGACATCTCGATCCGGCGGAGGCCGAAGACGAAGACTACGCCGACGCGGCGTGGAACGTGCTCAGCATGGTGCAGGATGCCGTCAGCGAGCAGACGGACGAGCCGTGGCCGGGGGCTGCTGGATCATCGGGTGATCTTCCCGAACCCGGTACGCGCGTCGAGGCCGGCGCGGTACACCTGTGGTTTGGTGATGAGGCACAGCCGGTGTGTGTCCTGCCGCCGCTGCCGCTGAATTGAGGCGTCCGGCGCGTGTGGATCGACTGCCGACTCAGCGCAGATCGTAGACGCGGAACGGGCCTTCCTGATGGATGCGCGGCAGGTCCATCTCCCGATCGATAACCAGATAGTCGAGATCGAACTGCCGGGCGAGCGCCAGGGCCCTGCCCGCGTCGATGGTCTCGAAGTCGCCGAGGGCCGCCTGGCGCACGAGCACGCGTGCGGCCGACTCGCGTGAGTAGATGGCCATGGCCGTGTCCTTGACATCCTCGAGAAACACATCCCGGCCGGCATACCGCAGCGGTGCGCCATAGCGCCACGCATGGCCGGGGTCGGCCAGGATGTGCGTGTCGTGCGGCTGGTTCTCCGCCCAGTCGATGATGTCGG
>CAZZGM010000444.1:0-3026 GCA_964653955.1 uncultured Bifidobacteriaceae bacterium
AAGCGAGGGGCGGAGCTCCTCGAACGCTGCCATCCCGGCCCGCAGCGAAATGCCTGCCCACTCGGAAAACCCGCTGGCCATGACCGGACCGAAAACGTGGAGATACCGGCGCGCAAGTTCCAGGCGGGCATCGCGCGGACTGATGTCAGGCGCGGGCACCGTCCAGATCGTGGGCTGTCGGGCGCCGTCCCATCGAATCACCACCGTGCCCGTCGTGGCCGCATATCTCAAGCGGTTCGGCGATTCGCCAAGCGCACGGCCTGCTTCGACGCAGTCCATCCGGCTTTCTCCGAGCACCTCCTTCAAACGACTCGCAAGCTCGTCTGCCCGGCGCCGTCCGCGCTCATCGTCTGGCAGCCGTCCGAGCGAGAACACAGCCAGGTCGCGCGCGGCAACCACGTAAGCGCTGTAACGGGGTCCCCAGAGCTGCACCAGCGACCGGTCGTGCCACGTCGTCGGGCCAGCTCCGCGCATACGGGCATGAATGGAGAGCAGCGCGGCTCGCGGCATGCTGTCCTGCAGTCCCGCCCACGCCGCACGGCGAAGCGCGTGTGGTCCCGGCGGAAGCCGTTCGTCCAGTGCGCTCGCCTGCCGCCGAAACGCCAGAATCTGCGCGCGTGTGAGGTCCAGTGCTGCCGTCACCGCTTGCTCCTGGCGCGGCATGCTGCCACCTCTCGCGCTTCGAGCGCAACAGCACAGCCGTGCACGCCAGGCTCAGTGCGCACGTCCGGGTATCATCGCCACCAGCGCGCACGTCGCGGAACGCCCCTGTCCGGCCACTCTGCGACCGCGCACGTCTGAAGCGTCACGACGGTGCTCCCCGGCTGGCTGCTCGGCATTCCTGGGGCCACACTCGTGGTGCACGCTGCGACAACCGTCATCGGCAGCGACGGTTCGACCGTCCCGCTGGTCGTACTTGCCGCCACCATCGTTGGCATGGCGGCTCTGGTGGCGACACTCGGCCCGGGCCGGCGTGCCGCACGCACGAGTCCGATGGCGGCCATCAACGATCGCTGATCACCACGCGCGCACGCCACAGCCTGGTTATCGTCGAACCTGCTTTCACTGCCGCTTGAAGGTGAACGTGAGTGGCGGCCGCCCGGCCGCTCCGCTGATGGTGGCTTCGAGATCACCGTCCGCGCGAAGCGTATAGCGGATGGCCCTGGGGAACTCGTGCGCCGGGTTCTCGAACGTGGCGCTGGTGTCGTCGATGGCGGTCAGCGTGAAGTCGGTGGGCGGCATCCGGCCGTTCGGCATGGCACTGTAAACCAGCGTGCCGTTGCGCTCGACGATGCAGAGGAACTCGAACGCGGTGAGGCGGCCGTCACGCATGGTGCGTGACGTGGCGAGCATCGAGCCTCCGTCGGCTGGCGTCCATCGCTCTTCCACGGCTGATGTTCCCTGCACGCCGGCCCACACGCCGGACAACCATGCCAGCCGCTCAAGCGTGGCCGCTGGATGTGGTGCCGGCAGTGCGCCGGTCGTGGTGTCGGCGAAGCACGTCCGCGGCGATGCAGGCTGTACCTCCTGAGCCGTAGCCTCCGACATCGTCGTGACCGCAACGAACGATGCGGCCACACCGGCCAGCAGCAGAGGGGATCGAGTGCAGGTCATGTTTCAGAACGCCAGCATCAATCGGATCGACCGTGGCCCAACGGCCACGCTCATCTGCCGCGCCCCGCGGGTGCCGCGCACGACCGTCCGCCCCTTGTGCATGGCATCGATTGCGGCACCGATAGCCGCATAGACGAGGCCCGTTCCCAGCATGCATCGTGCCCGGGGACCCTCCCGGCAGCTGTCGGCGCCAACCAGATCGTAGGCCAGATAGCCGGGCAGCGTCGCGGCACCGGCCACGACACCAATCGAGAATCCCCAGAATGCACCGTTGAAAAGCGAGTCGCCCTCGCGCTCGACCAGGGTGTCCGGGTCGAGTTGGATGGTCCGCCCGTCGATCACCAGCGAGTTGTTGTCGACGGTCTGCACGCGTCCGTCGATTTCAGGCTCACCCGGACGCGTGACGAACACACGGTCACCAACACCGAGGCGCTCATCCAGCGCCGACTGGGCCGCCGCGGGCAGCGCCAGCAGCACCCACGCCGTGATGAACGCCATTTTTCGCAGCAGGAAGCCGGCCGGTGTCGACACGTTCCGCAGAAGCTAACACGGAGTGTCGCGCCGAAGCACACTCAGCAGGAGTCTTGCTTCGGCACGTCGATCCGCTCGACCAGCGCATCCGCCCGATCGGCCAGCGGGCGGCTGGCCTGGCACGGAGCGGCGTGAGAGGTCAGATCACGCCAAGCGCCAGCATCGCGCGGGCCACCTTGATGAAGCCGGCAATGTTGGCGCCGTTCACATAGTTGCCTGGCGTGCCGTATTCCTCGGCCGTCTCATAGCAGCGCTGGTGAATGCCGCGCATGATGTCGGCCAGACGCTGATCGGTGTAGTCGAACGACCATGCATCACGGCTGGCGTTCTGCTGCATTTCCAGCGCCGAGGTCGCCACGCCGCCGGCGTTGGCCGCCTTGCCGGGCGCAAACGCCACACCGTTCTCGTGGAAGACACGCACGGCTTCCGGCGTCGCCGGCATGTTGGCGCCTTCGGCCACGATGCGGCAGCCGTTCTTCACGAGCGCGAGCGCATCCTTGCCGTTCAGCTCGTTCTGCGTGGCACACGGCAGCGCCACGTCGCAGGGCACTTCCCAGATGTTGCCCCCTGCCAGATAGCGGCCGCGCTTCATGCGGGTCACGTATTGCTCGATGCGGCCGCGCTCCACTTCCTTGATCTGCTTGACGCAGTCCAGGTCGATGCCGTCGGGATCGTGAACCACCCCACCCGAGTCCGAGCATGCCACGACACGGCCGCCCAGCTCCTGCACCTTCTCGATGGTGTAGATGGCAACGTTGCCACTGCCCGACACCACGCAGGTGTGGCCCTCCAGATGTTCCTTGCGCGTTTCCAGCATCTGCTGCACGAAGTAGACGAGGCCATATCCCGTGGCCTCGCGGCGCACCAGTGCGCCGCCCCAG
>CAZZGM010000445.1:0-3024 GCA_964653955.1 uncultured Bifidobacteriaceae bacterium
GAGTTCAACGCGCGTCTGCGGGTGCTGGCCGCCCGCGAAAGTGCCGTGTACGTCGACCTCTACAATGCGTTCCAGTCTTCCGTGAACACCTATGTCGGGGTGGATGGCCTGCATCCCACCGAGGCCGGCTATCGGCGCATTGCCGAGACATTCCTGACGGCCATCCGCACCACGCTCGAGAACGCCCAGGCCACGCCGTGATCCACACGCGAGCACTCTCGCGGCGGTTCGATGACCGGGTGGCCGTGGAAGACCTCTCACTGTCGGTGGACGCCGGCGAAATCGTGTCGCTGCTGGGACCAAACGGCGCAGGTAAGACCACGACGTTCCGCATGCTGGCCGCGCTGCTGCTGCCCACGTCCGGCGATGTCGCCGTCGACGGCATCACGCTGACGCCCACCACGGCCGCGGCCGTCCGCGCACGCGTGGGACTGCTCACTGAGACGCCAGGTTTGTGGGAACGTCTGAGCGTGCGGTGGAACCTGATCACCTACGCGCGCCTGCACGACATTCCCGACCAACGGCATCGGCTCGACACCGTGATGGCCGCCGTCGGCATCGGCGACCGCGCCGACGATCGCGCCGGCTCACTGTCCAAGGGTCTCAGGCAGCGTGTGGCGCTTGCCCGCGCGCTCCTGCACGATCCACCCGTCGTGCTGCTCGATGAACCCACGTCAGGGCTCGACCCAGCCAGCGCCCGGGACGTTCGTGATCTCATCCTCCGCCTGCGCAACGATGGCCGTGCCGTGCTCGTGTCCACGCACAACCTCTCCGAAGCCGAAGCCCTGTCGGACCGCATTGCCATCATCAGCACCCGTCTGCTCGCCTGCGATACGCCCAGGCGCCTGCGGCAACAACTGAGCGGCGGTGCGCTGGAAGTGGACGTCGAAGGAGAAGCCGACGCGTTTCGAGAAGCCGCTGAACACGCCGGCGCCATGGTGGACGAGGCGGCTGGTGGCCGGCTGCGTTTGCGTGTCGCTCGTGGTGGCGCCGTGCCGGACGTGGTGGCCGCGCTCGTGCACGCGGGCGCACGCATCAACCGCGTGGAGCATCGCGACGCTTCGCTCGAAGACGCGTACCTCTCGCTGGTGGAGCACCATGAGTAACGCGTGGCGCCGCGTCCTCGCGCTGGCCCGGAAAGACGCCGAAGAGGTGCGCCATCAACCGGCGCTCATCTGGCCAGCGGCCGCCCTGGCCGCCGGGCTGATTCTTCCGGGACTTGCCGTCATGGTGGCGCTTCCCGCACTGACGGGTGAGTCGCTGGCCGACACGGAGTTTGCGGAAGCCGCTGCCGCGGCCGCGGCACTGACACCGGAACTGGCCACCCTTCCGCCCGCAGCGCAGGCTCAGGCCTTCCTGCTGCAGCAGTTCCTGTTGTTCGGTCTGCTGGTGCCCATCTTCGGCGCGTTGTCGCTGGCGGCGCAGGCCATCATTGGCGAGAAGCAGGCACGCGCGCTCGAGCCGCTGTTGACGACGCCGCTGACGACGGCGGAGCTTCTGGCCGCCAAGGTACTCACGCCGTTCGTCATGTCGACAGGGCTGTTGGGGCTCACCTTCGGCCTGTACCTCATCGGGCTTGCCGGCTGGGGTGAACACGGCGTGTGGCGCACGCTGCTGTGGCCGCGAACGCTGCTGCTCTATGGCGTCATTGGTCCGCTGATCTCGTGGACGGCGCTGATGGCGGCCGCCATCATCTCGTCGCGCGTCAACGACGCGCGCACGGCGCAACAACTGGGCGGATTTATCGTGCTGCCGGTGACGGCGCTGTTCGTCGCGCAGCTTGCCGGACAGTTTCTACTGGGCACCACCGCACTGATGATCGTCGCCGGCGTGTTACTGCTGGCGAACGTCGCGCTCACCTGGCTGGGCGCACAGGTGTTCCGGCGCGACACGATACTCACGCGGTGGAAATAGCGCCGCGCCTCGAGACAAGTTCGTGCAGCCGGCTGGCAAGGCCGGCAATCTCATCGCGCATGTGCAGCACATCCAGCCACGACTCGGGAATCGCGCGCACGCCATACAGCGCTCCAGCCAACTGCCCGGCAATGGCCGCCGTCGTATCCGCATCGTCTCCAAGGTTGGCGGCAGCCAGCACGATCTCGGCATAGGTGCCGTGGCGCGCCACGCACCACAACGCGGCTTCCAGCGACTCCACGACATATCCCGTCCCGCGAATGGCGTGGCCGGGCTTGTGCAGATATTCACCGCGGGCAATTCGCCGTATCGACGGCTGCTCCACGTGCGCCAGCGCGCCGTCGAGCATCTGCTCTTTGGGCACACCGGACAATGCACGCGACAGGAGATATCCCATCAGCCGGCAGGCTTCCACGGCCTCGGCGGCGCCATGCGTGGTGCGCGAGCTTTCACTCGCGTGATGAACGACCTCGCCTATGTCCGGGTGGAAAAACAACGCGACGGGCGCCAGCCGCATCAGCGAGCCGTTGCCGGCGCTGCGCGCGTCCGTGGCACCGGCATACGGATTGCCGGTGTGCGTGAACCGCTCGAGCGCGGCCCGGGTGGTGGTGCCAATGTCGAAACACTGTCCCGTGGCACTCATGTAGCCGTCCGTCCACCAGGCCACGTACCGCCGCATCTGATCGTGCACGTCGAAGGCGCTGCACTCCACCAGGCTTGCCGCCAGGCACAGCGCCATCGAGGTATCGTCGGTCCACTGTCCGGGCGCCAGGCCGAACGCACCGCCTCCGTGCATGCCGGTGACGTCCGGAAAGGAGCCACGCGGCTTGAACTCGGCGGCTGTGCCTATCGCATCGCCGCACGCCAGGCCGAGCAGTGCGCCCTGATAACGATCGAGCAGGGGCGTCGACCCCGAAGAACCGTTCATATCGTCCATCCCCGGCCGTTGCCGGCCGGGGAGTCACGCAAGCACCTCACCCGCACGAGTGCCGGCGTCAGTGTGCGTACTCGCGCAGATGCTCGCGCAACAGGTCGCGTCCGAAATCACCCTGGAAGTCGCGCCAGACGGCGTGGATGTGGTTGGCGTCGTTCTGCGTGTTGTCGTACTCG
>CAZZGM010000446.1:0-3020 GCA_964653955.1 uncultured Bifidobacteriaceae bacterium
GTCCACCGACAACCAGTACTTCCTCAGCAGGATGCCCTCACGCGCGAGCAGCCGTTCGAACACCGGGACGTCCGCCAGAAAGCGGCGATAGTCCGCGTGCGAACAGAACCCCATCACATGCTCCACGCCGGCACGGTTGTACCAACTGCGATCGAACAGCACGATTTCGCCGGACGCGGGCAGATGCGTCACGTAGCGCTGGAAGTACCACTGTCCCCGTTCGCGTTCCGACGGCCTGGCCAGGGCCACCACGTGCACGTGCCGCGGGTTGAGCCGCTCGGTAATGGCATTGATGGTGCCGCCCTTCCCGGCGGCATCGCGCCCTTCGAGAATCACCACCAGCCGCTGTCCCGACTGCTGCAGCCAATGCGAAAGATCGTTGATCCGCAACTGCAGCGCCTCGATGTGCGAGGCGTAGTCCTTCTTGCTGATCTTTCCCGGCTTACTCACCTTTCCGGCACGTCCCATACGCGCAAGCTTACCGGAATGTCGCCGTTCCTTCGCTCCGCGCCGCCGTACAAATGGACGATGATAGGTCGAGGGGGATGGCACACCAGACGAGCTCGACGACATCGGACACGCCTGGCGGGCGTGGCCTTCACCCGCTGGTTGTGGCACCGGCACTGCCGGCCACGTTCGTGGCGTGGTGGCTGATCACCGGGCAGACGACCTGGGAAACCACATTGAGCTGGGCGCCGTCGCTCGGCGTGGACATCGCGATCCGCGTGGATGGGCTGGCCATCCTGATGCTCACGCTGATTGGCGGCGTCGGCCTCGCCGTTTACGTGTATGGCTCGGCCTACCTGGCCGGGGATCCCGGACGCAATCGCCTGTTCATCCTGCTCACGGGGTTCCTGCTGGCGATGGTGGGTGCCGTGACCACGGACAACCTGCTCGTCCTGTTCACGTTCTGGGAACTCACCAGCATCACGTCGTTCCTGCTGGTCGGCTTCAAGCACAAGGACGCAGCGGCACGCGCAGCCGCGCAGCAGGCGCTGCTCATCACGGCCGGCGGCGGGCTGGTACTGCTTGCGGGCTTCGTGCAACTCGGCCTGCTGGCCGAGACCTGGTCCATTCAGGGCATCATCGCGCGCGCGCCGGCCCTGGCCGACGACCCGCGCCTGCCATATGCCCTCGTCTGCATCTTCATTGGCGCGTTTTCGAAGTCGGCGCAGTGGCCGTTCCACTTCTGGCTGCCAAGCGCCATGTCGGCGCCGACACCGGTCAGCGCGTTTCTGCACTCGGCGACGATGGTCAAGCTGGGCATCTACCTGCTGGCCCGTCTGAAGCCGGCGTTCGGCAACCTGATGCTGTGGGAGGCCACGCTCGTCACCATCGGCGCCATCACGGCGCTGTGGTCGATGCTGCTGGTCATGCGGGAGCGCGACCTCAAGCGCCTGCTCGCGTGGTCCACCGTCTCCGCACTCGGCACGCTCGTGCTGCTCATCGGCCTGCCGGGACCAGGTGCCGCCGAAGCCACGGCCGCGCTGCTGCTGGCGCACGCGTTGTACAAGGCACCGCTCTTCTTCGTGGCCGGCAATGTGGACCATGGAGCCGGCACGCGCGACATCCACGAACTGGCCGGCCTCGTGCGGCCGATGCCATGGACCGCCGCCATTGCGCTGCTGGCCGGACTCTCGATGGCCGGCGTGCCGCTGTCGCTCGGCTACGTGGCCAAGGACCTCATTGCCATTGCCAAGACCGACGGCCTCGTTTTCGAATGGGCGGGCTACGCCAGCATGGTGGCCAGCGCCGTTACCGTGGCCGTGGCATCGGTGGCAGCCGTCCGCGTGTTCTGGCGTCCCGGCGGCGAACACCTGCCCGGCGAACTGCGCGAGGCGCCACCGGCGATGATCGTGCCGCCGCTGGCCATCGCCAGTCTCGGCATGGTGCTGGGCAGCGCACCCGGGCTGGCCGTCCCCCTCATTTACGGCGCCGCGCGAACGATGATGGCGCCGGACCAGCACACGCTGGTGGGCCTGCCGGACATGGTGGGCCCGAGCGGCAGCTCATGGCAAACCACGGCTCTCGTTTTGGGACTCGGCCTGGTCATCTTCGCCGGCTGGGATCGCCTGCACGTGTGGATGGACATGCTGCGCGTCTTCGATCGCCTGGGCCTGTCCGCGTTCTACGACCGCTCGCTGAAGCGCATCCCGCGCGTGGCCCGCTATCTGGTGGCATTCATTCAGAACGGGCAGCTCCGTTCCTATCTGTTCACGGCCCTTGCCGCGGCGGTGGTCGCGCTCGGGTGGGCACTCGTGATCTCAGCCGACGCATGGT
This sequence comes from uncultured Bifidobacteriaceae bacterium, assembly GCA_964653955.1. Lineage (GTDB taxonomy): Bacteria > Acidobacteriota > Vicinamibacteria > Vicinamibacterales > UBA2999 > VFZN01. Next base: position 2,281 of record CAZZGM010000446.1, read on the forward strand.
CGTGGCCGTCAGTACCGGCACCGGCCCTGCCCACGGCCGGTGCCGCGGCCGTTGTCGTCGGCGCCTGCATCACGGTGTGCCGCGTGAAAGATCCGTTCGTCATGCTGCTGGTCAGCGGACTCACGGGCGTCGGCACGGCGGCGCTGTTCCTGTTTGCCGGCGCGCCGGACGTGGCGTTCACGCAGTTTGCGGTGGAGGTGGCATTCGTCGTGGTGGTCGCGGCCGTGGTCCTGCGCGTGCGCACGTTGTCGCTGCCGCGCACGGCAACGCCGCCTGTCCTGCCACGGCTGCTGCTGGGGCTCGCGCTGGGTGCGCTGGTCACCACCAGCCTGCTCGTGGCCGCCGCGCTGGAACCAAACGATGTGCTGGCCCGCTATTTCGGCGACCGAAGCCTGATGGATGCCCACGGGCACAACGTGGTCAACGTGATCATTGTCGACTTCCGTGCCCTCGACACGATGGGTGAGATCAGCGTGGTCGCGGTGACGTTCCTGGCCGTCATTCCGCTGCTCCAGCTCCTGCGCCGCGCACGCAACCGCGACGAACAGGGGGCAGCATGACCCGCCGCGCCGCTCTGCTCGACATCGTCGTTCGTACGTTGTATCCGACCCTGATCGTTCTGTCGGTATGGGTGCTGTTCCGCGGGCACAACGAGCCGGGAGGCGGCTTCATTGGCGGCATGATTGCCGTGGCCGCCACCTCCATTCGCGCCATTGCCAGCAGTGCGGCACGCGCCGAAC
>CAZZGM010000447.1:0-3003 GCA_964653955.1 uncultured Bifidobacteriaceae bacterium
GATGGCGGCTGGCAGGCCTACGGAAATCCCGCGCATGGCTGCCGAAAGACCACGTGCAGGCCTGGGTCGCGCGTGGGGATGGGGGCCCCCACGCCTTGCAGAGTGGACGCGCCGGAGCGTGGTCTTACCGGGCTTGGAGTCGGGCTGCTGGCGGCTACCCGGACGGCCGCACGGACGCTACCGCCGGCGCTGCACGACCTCGGCGCGGAACAGTTCATCCGCCGACTGCAGCGTGATGGCCCTGAGACGCTCCGGATAGTTGGCCGGCCGCGACTCGAGGAACTCGCGCACCATCGCCGCCACCTCGGAGGAACTGTGGCCGCCAAGCGTGGCGTCGAGCCAGCGTTTCGGGAAGAAGATGTCGCCCGTCTTCTGGATCTCCCACAGCATTTCGAGCGAGGGCATCACATAACCGGCCGACGCCCGTGCGCGCAGCGGATGGTGCAGATAGCTGAGGCCCTCCAGCACCCACGGCTCGCGCCGCCGGTTCTGGACATCGGCCAGGGATCGGAACCACGCCTCGCGCTGTCCGGGCTCGGCCGATAATGCGGGCATCACGAACTGGAACCGCTGCTTGCGATCGGGGTTCTCGATGCGGGCGAACTGCGCGGCCAGGATGTCGTGCCAGCCATCCACCTCGCGCACGGCCAGTTCCAGCGCGAGGTTCGTGTAGTCGGCTTCGGCCAGCGGCAGGCCCGGCACCGTTTCGGTCTTGGCCCAGACACGCCGAAGCCAGGCCACCGTGTCCGGTGTCAGCGCCACGTCCCTCAGCGTGCCGAACCACGCGGCCTTCTGGCTGGCGGTGGCGGATCGCGTCAGCCCGGACCGCAGCAGCGCTTCCAGGTCCGCCGCGCGGCGCGTGCGTTCTTCGGCCGGAAGAAAGCGCCACCACGTGCGGTTGGTGTAGCCGAGGATGCGCGAGGTGAGTTGCTCATCCGACTCGACGCGCAGCGATCGCATGGCCACGTCGAACAGGTTCGACGGGGACAGCCGCCCGCCCAGCATCTCGTCCCACAGCGTCACCCACGCACTGCCGCGCAGCAGGGCGTCCACGGCAAATGGATGATCGGGTGGCGGCCAGTCGGGCTTCACCATGTGCTCCAGCAGTTCCCGCCTCGACACATCGTCCAGCACGACATCGCCGTAGGCCCAGCCCTGCGCGGACGGCAGCACGAGCAAGCCTCCGGCTGGCGGCGACGAAGCCAGCAGTTCGGAGGGAAGGCTCACCGTGCGTGCGTCCAGCCGAACCGTGGACGCGCCGTGCACATGATTCGCGCCGTCTGCATCGCTACTGGTCCACTCAAAGTGCACACGGAGGTCCTGCGTCCACAGCAGGCCGCGATCCATCGGGTCGCTCTGCTCGAACGTGATGCCCGTCACCTTGCCGTCGTCGGTCGTTGCCAGCCTGGTCGTAATCGTCGGCCGTCCCGGCTGTTCTACCCACACGCGACTCCACGCTTTCAGATCCATGGATGTGCGCCGGTCCAGCACATCGATGAGGTCGTTCCAGGTGGCGTTGCCGAACTTGTGCGCGGCCAGGTACTCCCGCAGCCCGTCGCGGAACGACTCCTCACCCAGCAGCGCTTCGAGGTGCCGCATGACGATGGGCGCCTTCTGGTAGATGATGGCGCCGTACATCTGGCCGGCCTCGTTGAGGTTGTCGAGCACCTGACGGATGGGATTGGCGCCAGGCGTGCGGTCCACTTCGTACGCGGCCGGATAGTGTGCCAGCAGGAAGCGCAGGTCGTGATTCACGTCCGGGAACGACGGGTTCACGATTTTCGCGGCCATGAAGTTGGCAAACACCTCCTTCATCCACACATCGTTGAACCACTTCATCGTCACCAGATCGCCAAACCACATGTGCGCCGTCTCGTGCGCGATGACCGACGCCCGGCCCAGCAGCTGGTTCTGCGTGGCCGACTCGTCCAGCAGCAGGCCCGACGCGTTGTAGAGAATCTTGCCGGCGTGCTCCATGCCGCCGAACTGGAACGCCGGGATGAGCACGAAGTCGAACTTGCCGAACGCGTACGGGATGTCCGTGTAACGCTCCATGTAGTCGAGCGCCGTCGCGTGCAGGTCGAAAATGGCGTCGCGGTTGCGCGTTACTTTGGCGGTGTCCGTTTCGCGGTGAAACATGCGGAACGTGCGGCCGTTGCGCTCGGCCGTTTCGATGCTGAAGTCACCGACGACAAACGAGAAGAGGTAGGTGGGCAGCGGCTCGGTTTCCGCGAACTTCACCGAACGCGTCGCACTCGACGCTGGCGTGGCTGCGGCCTGCGGGCGTGCCATCCCGTCGGTGCCGGCACCACCTTCCATGGCGGCACCATTGCTCACCGCCTGCCACTTCACCGGATGCGTGAGGGTGAGCGTCCAGCGTGCCTTCAGGTCGGGCTGGTCGAAGCAGGGGATGGCCTGGCGCGCGCGTGCCGGTACGAACAGCGCATACAGGAAGTCCGCGCTCCGGTTCAGCGGATCGTTGCCGGCCCTGAAGGTAATGGTCAGTTCGTTGGCGCCAAGCCTGAGTGCCGTGGTTGGCACGACTATGTGGCCATTGACGAAGTCGAAATGGGTGGTGGCGCCGTTGGCGGCCACGGACGAGACGTGGTCGCGGCTCGTGTCGAAGTCCACCACCAGCGGGTGCGTGTTGTCCTTCAGGTCGAACCGGATGGTGGTGCTGCCGGTGATGGGATCGGCGAGCGCAGCGGGTACGGACAACGAGAGATCGTACCTGAGGTCGTCGATGACGGCGGCACGTTGAACGGCGACGTCGAGTGGAACACCGGGGGCGGGCGTGGCGGTCTGTGCCGGCGCGGGGACTGCCCAGAGGCCAATCGCCAGAAGGATGGCTGCCGTACGCATGCGCCAAGGTTAATGGGCCAGCTGCGCGGTTCAAAGGCCGAAGTGCAGGGCTCGGGGACTGGCTGGCACGCGGATCGACGCCGGGTGGCGCATCGCGGCACGGAACGGTGGTGCGCAGAAGGCGGATGGGGGTGAGACGGG
>CAZZGM010000448.1:0-2982 GCA_964653955.1 uncultured Bifidobacteriaceae bacterium
CGCCGATCGTGGCCGCGAAGACGGTGTCGGCGTGGAGATCATCGGCCGGTTGCGGCCGGGCGTGTCGAAGGCCCAGGCTCGCGCGCAACTGGCTGCCTGGGATTCGAACCGATCGGTGGACACCGCCGACGGCCGCTCCGCGAACCTCGACCTGGTGCCACGGCGCGGCACCATCCCGCAGCCACTGGAAGCCGTTGCGGTCTTCGCGCCGCTCTTTGTCGTGTTCGGGTTGATCCTGATGATCGGGTGCGCCAACGTCGCCAATCTTTTGCTGGCGCGAGGGGTGGCCCGGCAGCGGGAACTCGGCATTCGGTTGTCGCTTGGGGCATCACGGTCGCGTATCGTCCGCCAGCTCATGACCGAGAGCGGACTGCTGGCGCTGGCCGCGGCTGCGGGCGGTTACATGATTTCGCGCCTCACGCTCGAGGGCGCGGTGTATTGGGCACGGCGGGCGATGCCGGTCGATATCGGCGACGTCAACCTCGGCGTGCCGGCGGCTGACTGGCGGGTCGCGGTGTTTCTCGTGGTTGCCGCGATCGCCGCCACCGGGTTCTTCGCGCTGATGCCGGCCCTGCACGCCACGGCAATCGATCCGGTGCGGACGCTTCGAGGGGAAGTGGTGAAAGACGCACGACCGGGCCGGGCGCGCAACCTGCTGATCGGCACGCAGGTGTGCGCGTCGGCGCTGCTGCTGATCTGCGCGGCCATTTTTTTGCGCAGCGCGATCGCCTCCTCGCGATTCGATCCAGGTGTACGCACCGCCGACACGGTGCTGATCGACATCGACAGCGAGCCAACGCGTGCGGCGGTGGTTCGAGCCGTGACGAGCGACGCGGCGGTCACCGCATACGCTGCCGTCAGACCACCGCTACTCGCCCCGTTGCGCATGGCCTATGCCGCAGTCGGTGCCGGCAGGACACCGGTGGTGTTCAAGTCCGTGTCGGGCTCGTACTTCGATGTGCTCGACATTCCCATCGTGCGCGGGCGCGCGTTCATGCCATGGGAACGCGATCATCACCCGGTTGCGATCGTCTCCGAATCCGTGGCGCGGATGTTGTGGCCCGACGGCAGCGGCGTGGGCGAGACGTTCCGGCTCGAACCGCAGTCCGGCATCCAGCGCCCTGACGGAGTATTGACGATCAATCCCGATGCACCCGTCGATGACGGATTGGTACAGGCACGAATGGTCACAGTGGTTGGAGTGGCCAGAGATGTGCGCGGATTCCGTGTGACCGGCGTCAAGGACGCCGGCGTGTTCCTTCCCACGGACCTCGATGTGGCTCGAACGTCGATCGTGGCTCGCGTGCAAGGTGAGCCGGACCTGGCGCGGCAGGCGCTACTCGCACGCCTGACCCGAGTCGATCCGAACATGGGGCTGATCATCACCATGCGCACGGTGGCAAGGCTCGAGACGTTCTTTCTGCAGATCGCGTTCTGGGTGTCGCTCGTGCTCGGTGGACTCGCGTTGCTGCTGACGGTATCGGGGGTGTTCAGCGTGCTGTCCTATCTGGTCGAGCAGCGCACTCGTGAGATTGGTGTACGAATGGCGCTCGGTGCCCCGGCGCACACGGTGACGCGATTGATGCTTGCCCAGACAACGCGGCCGGTGCTGGCCGGTCTGATTGCGGGCGCGGGGCTTGCCGCGGTGCTCGCGACGGCCGTGCTGGCAACGCCGGCCGGCGCCATGATTTCGCAAATCGTACTCGTCGCCGATCCGGTCGCCTATCTCTCGAGCCTTACGGTGATCATGGCGGCGTGCCTGTTGGCCTCGTGGATTCCCGCGGCCCGCGCCGCGAAGGTCGACCCCATGCGGACGCTGCGACAGGAGTGAGCGCGGCGCCGGCGTCGTCAGGGCGCTGACGCGAGCGCGGAGGCGATGGCGAGATGTGTCTCATGACGCCTCGGTAATCGCCTGCTTCAGCTCCGGCTTCACGAACGACCAGTGACTGTGGACGATGTGCCGCATCTTCGTCTCGAACACGCGGCGGAATGCCTCGAAGCAGGGTGCGGTTGACGCCCCGGCGAAGGTCGACTATACATGGGCCGGCTCGCAGGACTTCCCGGCTGCGAAAAAGGAGGATGGCCAGATGAAAGGCAACATGTTCGGTTAGCCAGTCATGAGGTCGCGGTCATCACCGCGGCCTCGCTCTGCTGTCTCCTTCGCCTTCCGTACCCGGTCCTTCAGGCTGCCGCACCCGGCGTCGAGTCCCCGACGCCTGATTGTGTGGAGGACGTGGAAATCGACTTCGAGGTTGGCTCGCACGCGATCCATCGCGCGGTGGCTGACGAGCTCGTCGAGGCTGAAGACGAACAGCGCCAGCTGCTGGCCGCCGGCCGGACACGTGCCCAGCCGCATCCCTCCGAGCTTCTCGTACAACGCACCAAGCCTCGCGTCGGCGGCATTGGTCGTGGCCAGCGTGTAGCGGGCGCCGAGCGTGCGAAAGACATACGCGGACGCCAGCGACAGATGCAGGAAGAGCGACCGCTGGACACGATACTCCGGTTCGACGAACATCGTGCGGATGCCCGCCATCAGCGGAAACGGGCACAACTGGTCGAGTTCGGCGGCCATGCCGGACGCACAGGGCAGCTCTTCGTAGCCGGCAGCCAGATCGTGCTGAAAGGCGCACTCGGTGAGCCCGCACCGGCGATCGCGCTCGGTGTCGTAGGCCACCGTATAGACTGCCTGCGGGACAGGATCCACCCCGAACGTTCCGGGACGGCCATCGATGGCCCTCAGCGTCTCGCTGCGCGCGTGCTGGATATAGGAGGCTTCGTGCTCGGGCAAGGTCACCCTGAAGTGAATCGCGCTCATCTCATCGTCTCTGAAGGTCAAACGAGCACGGGCGAATTGTAGCGCCCGGCCGCGTCGCGCGTGTGCCGTGAGGCACGCTTGTGCGGATCCCGCCCTGGCTGACGGCGTCCGGGCCGCAGGGTGGCAGAGGTCAGGCCGACTGTGACTCCGCCATGCCAATCTACAAT
>CAZZGM010000449.1:0-1579 GCA_964653955.1 uncultured Bifidobacteriaceae bacterium
GCAAACCACGTTTGCACAGCCGGTCGGTCCGATTGTGCTGCTCGGTGCGTCGTACGCCGGCGGGTGGAATCTGCCTGCCATCGGCGATATCGAGGTCCTGAACCGCGGGGTTGGCGGACAGCAGTCTTTCGAGCTCCGAGAACGGTTCGCCACGGACGTCGTGGCAGCGCGCCCGCGCGCGGTGCTGCTATGGGGCTTCATCAACGACATCTTCCGCTCGACGCCGAACGACGCGGACGAAGCGGTGGCGCGGATTCGCGAGGCGTATCTGGCCATGCTCGACATGGCTGAAGCCGAAGGCATCGAGCCGGTCGTGATCACGGAGATCACGGCTGGCACCCGGAATGGTCCGACCGATCGTCTTGCGGCGTGGATTGGCGGGCTCCGCGGAAAGCCGGCCTATCAGGACGCGATCAATCGGCACGTTGTCGCCACGAATGACTGGCTCGTCGGCGAAGCCCGGCGACGCGGCCTGCTCGTTCTCGATTTCCAGTCAGTTCTGGCCGACGCCGTCCATATGCGGCGTGCGGTGTTCACGAACGCCGACGGCAGCCACGTGAGCGCCGAAGGTTATGCGCTGTTGTCGGCGTTCGCCGGCCCTATCCTCCAGGAGCACTTTCGTGTCCGTTGAGAACGACATCGCACGCGCACCACTGCGTGTGGGCCTCATTGGCCTTGGCAAGATGGGACGCCACCATCTGAAGGCCATCGCCGCCAGCGGGACGGCATCGGTTGTTGGCGTCGCCGATCCGGCGGCATCACCTGAAGAGCTCGGGCCGGAGCTGCCGCCCGGTGCGATGGTGGTCAAGAGCGCCGAAGAACTGCTCGAGCGCGCGCGGCCCGACGTCGTGCACATCGTGACGCCGCCGGCGAGCCATGCGTCCCTTGGTGCCCTGGCTCTCGAGGCGGGGGCTCACGTCTACATCGAAAAGCCCTTTACGCCGACCGCGGCCGAAGCCGAGGCGCTGCTCCAGCTGGCCGCCGCTCGCGGACGGCTGGTGTGTGCCGGCCACCAGGTGCTCTTCGAGCGTCCGTCGCTGGCACTGCGCGACGCGCTGCCGGGCATCGGCGACGTGGTGCATATCGAGAGCTACTTCTCGTTCAAGACGGTACGGCGGACCATCACGCCTGGCGACCAGTTGAGGGACATCCTCCCGCACGCGGTGTATCCGGTGGTCGACCAGTTGCGTCTCGGTACGGGTCTCGTCGACGAACCGATCGAACTCGAAGGATGTTCCCTCGACGCCACGGGAAACGTGTATGCCCTGCTGCGCCTGGGCGCCGCCCGCGCTGTCGTCATGGTCACGCTCAACGGGCGGCCTGTCGAGCAGTATCAGACCGTGGTCGGTACCAACGGTTCACTGAGAGCCGACTATATTGGCGGCCACCTGGTGAGGCTTACCGGGCCTGGGACCGGCCCCGGCGTGCTGCTCACCCCTTACCGCCGCGCACTGCAGACCACGACGGGGACGACGCGCGGGATATTCCGGCTGCTCCGCGGAGGCTCCTATCCGGGCTTGCGCACGCTCATTGCCCGCTTTTACGAGAGTATCCGCAACAGCTCGACGCCCACGGTCAT
>CAZZGM010000449.1:1589-2978 GCA_964653955.1 uncultured Bifidobacteriaceae bacterium
GGCTCGATTCTGGATACCGTCCGGCTGTGCGAGAACATCGGTCGGCGCCTGGGCGTGGCAGAAGTGGAAATGGAGACCGCCGCCGAAGCGCAGGCGCACGACGCTGAACGGCTTCTTCCGAAAGCGGATGGCGCCGCGCCTCTGGTGCTGCTCACCGGCGGCACTGGCCTCCTCGGCCGCCGGACGGCCGAGGAGTTGCGGCGTGCCGGGTTCCGCGTGCGGGTCGTCGCCCGCCGGGTTCCACCCTGGTCGCGGCGGGTGCCTGGCGTCGAGTACGCCGCAGCGGATCTGGCAGGCGGCGTGGATCCATCCACCCTTGCAGGTGTGCATGTCGTGGTCCATGCAGCCGCGGAAACGGCCGGTGGCAAGACGGATCATCAACGGAACTCCATTGACGCGACGCGTCTGCTCGTCGCTGCGGCGGCGCACGCCGGTGTCCGGCGTTTCATCCACATCAGCAGCCTGGCCGTGCTGAAGACCTCGCGCGAAGTCGGTCGTGCGCTCGATGAGAACGTCGCCGTCGATGTCGACAACGTCGGCCGCGGCCCGTATGTCTGGGGCAAGGCCGTCTCCGAGGTCGTGGCCCGGGAAGAATGCGAGCGGCACGGGGTCTCCCTGAAGATCGTGCGGCCCGGCCCGCTCGTCGACTACTCCGCCTATCAGCCTCCCGGGCGCCTCGGACGAGAGGTCGGACCGCTGTATGTGGCCATCGGACCGAAGCGCGGCGCGCTCAGTGTCTGCGACGTCGGTACGGCCGCTCGCGTGATTCGGTGGTACATCGACGAGTTCGACGAGGCACCACCACTCCTCAATCTTGTGGAAGCCCCACCGCCAGCACGACGCGATCTCATGGAGCGTTACGTACGGAGCCGGCCCGACCTGCGAGTGTTCTGGATGCCCGCATGGTTCCTCCGGATATTGTCGGGACCTCTGCGGCTTGTCCAGCGGGTCGCCCTCGGGTCGAAGGCGCCGGTCGATGTGGCGGCCGCGTTCGCGAGCGAACGGTACGTGACCGACCTGGCCGCACAGGTCATTCGACGTGCGGACATGAGTTCCGAAAAAGAGACAACCGGAATCGTGTCGTGACGGAAACGCCATTTTTCTTCGGCAGCAGCCACCGCTCGCTGTTCGGCGTCTATCACGCTGCGCCACAGGCGACGGGAGCCGCCTTCGTCTTCTGTCATCCGTTCGGGGAAGAGAAGCTCTGGACGCATCGAGTCTTCGTGTCGTTCGCCAGGCGCCTGGCGGCTGCGGGACATCCTGTGCTCCGCTTCGACTTCATGGGCAGCGGCGACAGCGATGGCGACCTGGCCGAGGCGTCACTGGAGGGAGCACTGGGTGACGTGCACGCCGCCGTCCCGACACGTTCCCGAAGGGCGGCGACGGCGG
>CAZZGM010000450.1:0-2972 GCA_964653955.1 uncultured Bifidobacteriaceae bacterium
GCCGTCGGTATACAAGGTGCCGCCACGGGCGGTCACCTCGCGCATCCGCCAGGTGTCGCCTCGAAACGTGAACGTCGCCCACTCGAGCTCCGGCACCATCTCCACCGTGAGGCCATCCTGGCAGGTATAACGCCGTGCTGCAGCGTGAGGCCGCCATGACGACAGGCCGGTCACGCGACACTCCTGCTGCGTGGCAACGCTCCCTTTGACGGCCCCCAGCCGTGCATCACCGCCCCGAACCAGCCACTCGCGCCGGTCGCCGGCGTAACGCGCGGTCGATCCGCCCCGTACCTGCCGCAGCGTTTCCAGTTCGCCGTCCACGAACAGCACGACTGCCTTTGGTTCGTACCACACCGACAGCACCGTGCCGTTGCAGTCGTAATCCACGCGCGGTGTCCAGCCTCCGCGCGCGGCCGGCGCCTGTGCCGCCGCAATCCCTGCGGCCGTCATCAGCAGCACCGCCACCATCAGTGCCTCAATGCGTTGCATGGCGCTCCACCTTACAATCATCACCCATGCCCCGCCGCTACTGGCTGATGAAATGCGAACCGAGTGCCTACACCATCGATGACCTCGCCCGCGACACGGTCACGAGTTGGGAAGGCGTGCGCAACTATCAGGCGCGCAACTTCATGCGTGACGACATGCAGGAAGGCGACGGCGTGCTGTTCTATGCCTCCAACGCCAAGCCGTCAGGCGTCACGGGCCTCGCGCGTATCGCCCGAGCCGGTTACCCGGATCACTTCGCGCGGAAGAAGGGCCACGGCTACTTCGACGCGGCCAGCACGAAGGACGCGCCGGTCTGGTACATGGTGGATGTCGGCTTCGTCGAACGGTTTGCCGAGGTGGTGCCGCTCGAGACGCTGAAGCACACGAAGGGGCTGGAGCAGATGATGGTGACGCAGAAGGGCAGCCGCCTGTCGGTGCAACCTGTCACGCGCGCCGAATACGACATTGTCGTAAAACTCGGCCGCGCGCGGCGATAGCGCCTGCGTCCGCACGGCCGCGTTTCGTATTCGAGCGTCCGTTGCTCGACGTGGGGCTGCACGGTGGAGCCTCGTGGCCGGCCTGCGCCCGGAGCGATCCGCCGGTCAACCGGTGCATCGGCATGATCAAGCCTTTGGCCGAAATCGCCCGAAGCTGACGCTGCGGCTCATACGGCGCATGGCACCCGACGCACCGGTTGTCGGTCGTCATGCACGGCGGTCCGCAACGGTCGCCGGCCGGCCACGAGACTCCACCGTGCAGCGTGTCCATCACGCGGCTCACGCGGCGGTGCGCGTCCGGGGCGCAGCCTTGGGAGCGACGCGAGGGGCGACAGGCGGAATTCGCGTTCGCGGTCCGGGAGTCCGGCCCGCGCCACTCCGTCCGTTTCGGAGGGGCGCGGTCAGCGGTAGGCGCGCCGGACGAGCGGCCGGGGACGCGAATTCGAGCGTCGGCTCCTGGCTGCGCTCCGGACGCGCACCGCCGCGTGAGCACTGCCGGCCACGTGCTCGGCACTGACGTCGGCCGGTCACGGGACACCGTCGTGCGCTTCAACGGCCCGAACGCGCCAATCCTTCCCGCGCCGTCGCGGACTCGGGCGCCAGCCACAGCGCCTCGGCAAAGTAGCTGCGGGCCGCGTCCATGCGGCCTTCGGCCAGCGCCAGCAGGCCCAGGTTCGTATAGGCCGTGCTGTCGTGCGCGTCGAACGTGAGCGACCGTTCGAATGCCGCCCGTGCTTCGTCGACACGTCCCAGCCGCGTGTAAGCGGCGCCCACCAGGTCGTACACCGGTGCGTAGCCCTCGTCTGCGCCGATGGCAGCTTCGGCAAATCGTGCGGCGGCCTCGGCGTCACCGTGCAGGAATGCCGCGACAGCCGCAAAGTAGTGCGTGGCGGCAGCTGCCGGCGCCCGCGCCTTCATCTGTTCCACCACGTCGTCCAGGCGCACCGTATCGCCACGATCCGCCAGCAGCGTGGCCAACTGCTCGAGGCCGGCCACGCCTCCAGGATCGAGCCGGCTGGCCTCGGTAGCCGTGGCCAGCGCCTCGTCCGTCAGCCCCGCCGCGGCGCGGGACTTCGACAACGCGATCAGCACGTCTGGATGCGCCGGACGTCCGGCCGACAGATTCTCGAGCGCCTCCACCGCAAACGGCGACTGCCCGGTCAGCAGGGCGGCACGCACGAACCCGTCCAGCGCCGCCGTGTCGGTCACGTCGGCCTCGAGCGCACGTTTGAAATCGTCGTAGGCACGGCCGTGCACGTCGGAGCGCGCCATCATCAGCCCGCGGTTCCGCCACTCCGCAACGCCCGCGCGCGCCCGTGCGTCGCGCACCGCCGTTGGTGCCGTGTCGTCGGATGCCAGCGCCGACAGCCGCGTGACGTTGATGCCCGCCGCACCACTGTGCAACTCGCGCGGCGCCGAAAACTCCAGGCGCATCGTGTCGTCCACGAACAACGGCATACCCGCCACGTATGACGTCAACTCGGTGGGGCCGCCAACGTAGAGCGACAACAACGAAAACGAATCGAACACCGAAACGCGCGCCAGATCGTCGGCCACTCCCGGCCGCGTCCAGTTGGCCGCCATCCGGGCCAGACGATCGTCAACCGGCCCATCCGAGGCCAGCATCAGCACGTCATCCGCGCCCACGAGCCAGACCGTGCCATGCGGGAATGCCGACAGGAACGTGGCCACAATCGATCGCAGGTCGGCTTCGCCAATGTTGTAGGCGTTGGCCCACTGACAGAAGATGCCGCCAGGCGCCAGGCGCGCTCGAGCGCCGTCGAAAAACTCACGTGTGAAAAGCGCCGCCACACCGGCAATCCACGGATTCGACGGCTCGGAAATGATGACGTCGTACTGCTTTGACGTCAGCAGCAGATGTGAACGGCCGTCCCCGACGATCAGCCGCGTGCGCGGATCGGCCAGTGCGTTGCGATTCTCCTGCTCGAAGAAGCGCGACGCCTCCACCACCTCTGGCGCAATCTC
>CAZZGM010000451.1:0-2965 GCA_964653955.1 uncultured Bifidobacteriaceae bacterium
GTGGCCATGGCGGCCACCAGCGTGCTCACGCTGGCGGGTGTGGACGCCGAACCGCTGCGCAGCCGCGAGCACGTGCTGGTGTCGACGCTGTTTGCCGAGTCATGGAAAGCGGGCCGCGACCTCGACCTCGCCGGACTGATTGCCGCCGTGCAGAACCCGCCGGTGCAGCGCGTGGGCGTGATGGATCTCGAGGCGTTCTTTCCGGCCAACGATCGTTTTGCGCTGGCCATGCAACTCAACCGCCTGCTGGCCGCACCCGGCTTTGCCGCCTGGCTGCAGGGCGAGCCGCTGAATCTCGACACGCTGCTCTACACGCCCGAAGGCCGGCCGCGCGTGGCGGTGATGTCGCTGGCGCATCTCGACGATCACAGCCGCATGTTTTTCGTGTCGCTGCTGCTCAACCAGCTCGTCGGCTGGACGCGCTCGCAGCGCGGGACGTCGAGCCTGCGCGCACTGGTGTACTTCGACGAAATTTTCGGCTTCCTGCCGCCGGTGGCCAACCCGCCGTCGAAGGCGCCGCTGCTGCGACTGCTCAAGCAGGCGCGCGCGTTTGGTGTGGGTATGACCCTGGCCACACAGAACCCCGTGGATCTCGACTACAAGGCGCTGTCGAACTGCGGCACGTGGATGCTGGGACGCCTGCAGACCGAACGCGACAAGGCTCGGGTACTGGACGGACTGGAGGGCGTGGCCGCCAGTGCCGGCGAAGGTTTCGACCGCGCCGGCCTCGACAAGCTGCTGTCGTCGCTCGGCAAACGTATCTTCCTGCTGCACAACGTGCATGAGAAGCGCCCCACGTTATTCGAGACGCGCTGGGCGCTCTCATATCTGCGCGGGCCGATGGGACGCGACGAAATCCGCCGCCTCTCAGGATCAACGTCTTCATCGTCCTCCGCGGCCACGTCGATGACGACGAACGCCGAAGCCGCCGCCAGCCAGGCCGTGTCGGCCACGCACGTGGCAAGCGCGGCGCCCGCTGCGGCAACGACGGCAGCGTCGGCGACTGGCGGTGGTTCCGCCATTGGAACCATGGCACCGGTGCTTCCACCGGCCATCCGCCAGTACTTTCTCGGTGGCTCCGGCGCGCCGCTGTCCCCCTGGCTCGTAGGCGTGGCGCGCGTGGCTTACGGCGACGCGAAGCTGGGCGTCGACGAGGCTCGCATCCTCAGCGTGGCCACGCCACTGACCGACGGCGTCGTTGCCGCCGATTGGGAGCACGCCGAGCCCACCGGCTTCGACGTGGATGACCTGCAGGGCGTGCCGCCAGCGGGTGCCACGTTTGCGCAGCTCCCGTCCGCAGCCGCTCAGCCCAAAAACTACGCCACGTGGGAGCGGGAGTTCAGCCAGTGGATTGGCCGCTCACAAACCATCGAGCTGTTGCGCAGCGCACAGGCCCGCGTGGTGTCGCATCTGGACGAGGACGAGCGCGACTTCCGCATCCGGCTGCAGCAGCACTTGCGCGAGGGGCGTGACGCCGCGCTCGCCAAGGTTCGCGAAAAACACGCGTCGAAGATTCGCGTCGCCGAAGACAAACTTCGCCGCGCCAGGGCCGCCGTCGACCGGGAGGCGCAGCAGGCGTCTCAGTCGAAGGTGTCGGCGGCGGTGTCGCTGGGCGCCACGGTGCTCGGCGCACTGCTGGGCCGCAAGGCCATCAGTGCCGGGAACATCGGCCGTGCAACGACAGCGGCGAGGAGTGCGAGCCGTGTCTCACGCGAATCCGCCGATGTCGCGCGCGCGGAAGCCACAGTGGGCGTGCTGGAGGAACAGCTTGCCGCCGCACAGGCGGCGCTCGAAGCCGACCTCGAAGCCGTGCAGCAGGCATGGGATCCGTCCACCGACACGCTGGAACGCGTGCCGGTAAAACCGAAGCGCGGTGGCGTGACCGTGCAGCTGGTGGGCCTGCTCTGGCGATAAACGCGTCAGCGCGCTTGCCAGGTTCGAGATTGCCACACATTGGTGCCGGAGGAGGGGATCGAACCCACACGCCCTTAACGGGCACAGGATTTTGAGTCCCGCGCGTCTGCCAGTTCCGCCACTCCGGCCCGGAGAGGTGTTTAGATTATACGTGCACGCTGCGGCATCACCCGAGATTGCTGCGACAACGACCAGTGCATCGCCACCAGTTCCTCGTCAAACGCCCATACTCTCCGCCACCAGCTCGAAGCTCCTGAGCCTGGCCGCGTGGTCATACAGATGGCTGGTAATCATCACTTCGTCCGCGCCGGTCATGGTCACGAACGCCTGAAGGCCCTTGCGCACCGTGTCCGGCCCGCCGACCACGGCGTACCGGAGGATGTGGTGCAGCATGCCGTGATCCTCTTCTGTCCACATGGACGGATCGACTTCGTCCGGATCCTGCAGGCGGCCCGGCCTGCCGCGCCGCACGTTGAGAAACTGCTGCTGCACGGATCGGAACAGCCGGCGCGCCTCGTCGTCGGTGGCGGCCGCCACCACATGGACGGCGGGCATCGCATACGGCGCCGCGCACTGCTCGCTGGGGCGAAACAACCGGCGGTAGGCGTCCAGCGCCGCCAGCAAATAGTCCGGCGCGAAGTGTGAGGCAAACGAGAACGGCAGCCCGAGATGCGCAGCCAGTTGCGCACTGAACAGGCTGGAACCGAGCAGCCAGATGGGCACGTTCAGTCCCGCACCCGGCACCGCGCGCACGGCCTGCCCCGGCACGGCCGGCTTGAAGTACCCCTGAAGCTCCACCACGTCGCGCGGAAAGCGGTCGGCACTTTCCATGGGATCGCGCCGCAGCGCGCGCGTCGTCACCATGTCGGTTCCCGGGGCGCGCCCCAGCCCGAGATCGATCCGCCCGGGATAGAGCGATTCGAGTGTCCCGAACTGCTCGGCAATGACCAGTGGCGCGTGATTCGGCAGCATGATGCCGCCGGCCCCGACACGAATCCGCGACGTGCCGCCGGCGACGTGACCAATGACCACGGCCGTTGCCGCACTGGCA
>CAZZGM010000452.1:0-2964 GCA_964653955.1 uncultured Bifidobacteriaceae bacterium
ACGCGCTGGACCAGCGGTTCAAGGCGTCCGGTCCGGTGGGGGCGCTCCACTGCGTGCCGATGATCGTGAAGGACAACTTCGAGACGATGGGCTTGCCGAGCACGAATGGCTCGCTGGCACTCGAAGGATTTATCTCGCACAAGGATGCGTTCCAGGTGAAACGCGTCAAGGACGCCGGCGCCATTGTTCTGGCCAAGTCGAACCTGGCCGAATGGGCGTTCACGCCGTATGAAACGGTGAGCTCCATCCTCCCGGGCTACACGAAGAACCCATACGCACTGGATCGTGTGACGGCCGGATCGAGCGGCGGTACCGCGGCGGCCGTGACCGCCAGCTTCGGCCTGATTGGCCTGGGCAGCGACACGGGTAACTCCATTCGCGGCCCCTCGTCGCATCAGGCGCTGGTGGGCATCCGCTCCACCATGGGCCTTACCAGCCGCGCAGGTGTGATGCCGCTCAACCTGCTGGCCGACATTGCCGGTCCGATGGGCCGTACGGTGACCGACGTGGCCACGGTCTTCCAGGCAATCGCGGGCGAGGACCTGGACGATGCGGTGACGGCTGCGGCGCGGGGACGTGCCGCCGAGGACTATGGGGCGGCGTTGCAGCAGGATGGCTTGCGCGGCGCGCGCATCGGCGTACTGCGGCAGGCCTACGAGCGCAGCACGGCGGGACCGCAGGCCGCCGGCGTGGCGGCACCGCAGGACACCACTGACCCCGAGGTGCGCGACGTGTTCATGCAGGCGGTGCGCGATCTCGAACGCGCCGGCGCGGTGATTGTCGATCCGGCCACGGTGGAAGGACTGGACGCCATCCGTCGTCCGCCGGGCATGGGACCATGCGGCGGTTTCAAGCACGACATCAACCGCTACCTCGCCTCGCACGGCGACCGGGTGCCGGTGAAGAGCCTCACCGAGGTCATCGCCTCCGGACGTTTTCACCCCTCGGTCCGTCGTCAATTGGAACAGACCGAACAGGGCCCGGCCAACGGTCCCGGCTCACCCGAGTGCGAAGCCGACGCCGCTTATCGCGAGCAGGTGCGGCAGGTGGTGTTGAAGACCATGGACGCGCTGAAGCTGGACGCACTCGTCTATCCGACGTGGAGCAACCCGCCGCGGCTCATTGGCGATCTCAACACGCCGCACGGCGACAACAGCCAGTTCTTCTCGCCGACCACGGGTTTCCCGGCCATCCAGGTGCCAATGGGGTTCACGCGTGGAGGAACGTTGCCGGCAGGCATCACGTTCCTCGGCCGCGCGTGGTCGGAAGCCACGCTGTTCAAGCTGGCCTACGCCTACGAGCAGGCCACGCACCATCGCCGTCCGCCGACGAGTACGCCGCCGCTGCGGTAGGCAGGGGAAAGACGGGAGGGGAACAGGGCCGAATGGGACCGTGCGTTTACGGTCCCTGTAGCGCTCAGTCGATCCACTCCACGGCACCGGCTGATTCGAGCAGCGCAATCAGCTCGAGGTTGCGTGTCTGGATGGCTTCGGCCAGCGGTGTGGTGCGGCCCATCACGTTGACGCCCACGTGGTTCACCGGCGCGCCCGCGGACAACAGTGCCCGCGCGCCTTCGAGACGTTCGTCGATGGCCGCCTGGCGCAGCGCTTCGCCGCCGGGTGTCCCGCGTACGTCGAGGCCCCGCGCGACCAGCTGCTCGACGATGGCGGCGTCACCCCAGAGCTCCATGAGGGCGGCGGCCAGATAGACAGTGGTCTGTGAGCCGCCTGAGTAGCGATCGTCGCGCCCTCTCGCTCTGGCCAGCATCCAGCGCGTGTTCGGATCGCCGTGATCGAGCAGTGCCTCGACGATGTCGCGGTCGATCGCATCGGGGCTGGTCATGCTGCGAGAGAACACGCGCGCCGGGTCGGCGGCCACCTCCAGCGCCTGTTGCGTGGCGGGCTCGCCGTCGTTCACGAGCGCGCGCACGGTGTCCACGTCACGTTCTTCGATGGCGTCACACAGGCGGCAGGGGCCCGTTCCCGTACAGCCGGCGACGGCCGCCATCGCGGCGAGCGCAAGCATCCAGATCCACGGGCGTCGTGTCATTGCCGTGCCTCCGCCTGCTGGAGCACGGCGGCCACGGCTTCGAGTGTCTGCCGGTAGCCGTCGTTCCGCTGCGAAGGAATCCAGGCTTCGACAATCTGCCGCGCGGTCTGTCCCTTTTCATCGGTGGCTGCGAGGTTGGCACCTGCGGCGACCAGCGCTTCGGCAAGGCGCTCGGCACCCGGACGATTGGCCCGCGTGGCCAGCGCCAGCAGCGCCGTGCTTTCACCTGTGAGTCCGCTGGCGCGCTCCAGACCCTTGCCACCGCGGATGAGTGCGGCCATGGCATCCACCTCCGCGCCCGCGGTGTCGCCGTTGAGCGCCATGCCGATGCGGGAGGACATGGGCGTGCCCATCCTGTCCGGATCGGCGCCCCCGGCGAGCAGCGCTTCCACGGCGCCCGTGGCGCCAGCCGCCACGGCGTGTTCCAGCGGTGTGGTGCCGCGCGCGTCAGGTGCATCGATGTCTGCACCTGCGTCGATCAACACACGCACGACGCCCGCGTCCGGCCGTTGCACCGCCCAGTGGATGGCACGCAGGTCGTCCGGCGAACCTTCGTGATTCACGTTCGCGCCCGTTGCGACGAGCGTACGGGCGATGTCCGCATGGCCGAACATCGCCGCGCGGATGAGCGCCGTCTGGCGGAAGTGCGGGTCCGTGGCGTTCACGGACGCGCCGGCTGCAAGTGCCCGTTTGACGGCACCAACGTCGCCGCGGCGGGCGGCGTTGAGCAAATCGAGAGCGGGAGACGCCGGCTGGGCGCTCACCGCCAGCGTTGCGAGCAGACAGGCGCCGAGAACCGCAAGCGTGCGGCGCGAGCGGAGTTCAGGTGCGGGCATGGCGTCCTACAGCTCGCGTGTCATGAACGCAGCCAGCCGCGTGGCAAAGCCTGCCGGATCCGGCGGGGCGGCGCCTTCG
>CAZZGM010000453.1:0-2953 GCA_964653955.1 uncultured Bifidobacteriaceae bacterium
ACACGGAGATGGAAGCGCTCATCCAGCACTTCCTGATCTACTCGCAGGGGTTCACGGTGCCCGCCGGTGACGCCTATGTGCCCGTCGAGGGCCCACGCGGGGAGCACGGCTGTTATGTGGTGGCGGACGGCAGCAACCGGCCCTGGCGCGTGCACATGCGGTCGCCGGGCCTGATGGCCTGCCAGGCCCTGCACAAGTTCATCGTCGGCGGCATGATTGCGGACGTCATTGCGGTCATCGGGTCGCTCGACGTCGTGATGGGGGACGTGGATCGATGAGTTTTCACCCCGCGATGCCCTACGGCACGGAGCAGTGGCACCGCTCGCAGCGGGCCACGCTGCCCGAGGGCCCCGAGTTCCAGTACACGGCGGAGAACCGCGCGAAGTTCGAGGCCTTTGCCTCGCACTACGCGCCCGAGCACCGCAAGTCGGCCATTCTCCACGGGCTTTATCTCGCGCAGGAGCAGCAGGGCTACATCTCGGCCAACGCGGCCCGGCACGTGGCCGAGGTCGTGGGCTGCACGTCGGCGGAGGTGGAGGACGTCGTTTCGTACTACGTGATGTTCCACCGCACGCCGGTGGGCACGTTCGTCCTGCAGGTGTGCACCACGCTGTCGTGCGCGCTGGCCGGTGCCGAGCGCGTGGTGGAGGAGCTGTGCAACACGCTCGGCGTCAAGCCGGGTGAAACGGACCCGACCGGCATGTTCACGGTGATGCCGATGGAGTGCCTCGGCGCCTGCGATCGCGCGCCGGTGATGATGGTCAACAACGACCACTGGCACGAGCGGGTGCAGCCGGAGCAGTGCGGCGCGCTCGTCGAGGGCATGCGCAAGAATGGCCTCGGCGCACTCAGTGGCTGCCATCTCGACATCGAGCACCAGCCCGAAAGCGCCTGGAAGGGCCGCACCACGACGCCGGTGAAGCCGAAGGCGGCGCCCGACTACGAGCCGGTGCTGACAAAGTATGCGTTCACGCCCGGCGGCAACACGCTGGAGCATTACCGCCAGCACCAGCAGGGGTACGAGGGCCTGAAGAAGGCGCTCGGCATGGCTCCCGAGGACGTGATCGAAGAAGTCAAGAAGTCGGGGCTCCGCGGCCGCGGCGGCGCCGGCTTCCCGACCGGCCTGAAGTGGCAGTTCGTCGACAAGAAGTCGCCGAAGCCGAAGTACATCGTCTGCAACGCCGACGAAAGCGAGCCGGGCACCTTCAAGGACCATCTGCTGATGGAGCGCAACCCTCACCTGCTGGTGGAGGGCTGCCTCATCGGCTGCTACGCCATTGGCTCGAAGGCCGCCTACATCTACATCCGCGGCGAGTTCTACCACCTGTTCCCGGCGCTCCAGAAGGCCATCGACGATGCCCGGGCGGCCGGCCTGGTGGGGAAGAATATTCTCGGCACCGGGTTCGACTGCGAGGTGTATCTGCACCGCGGCGCCGGCGCCTACGAAGCCGGCGAAGAAACGGCGCTGCTCGAATCGCTCGAGGGCAAGCGCGCGCAGCCGCGTTTCAAGCCGCCCTTCCCGGCGGTGGAAGGTGCGTGGGGTTGCCCGACGGCCGTCAACAACGTCGAGACGCTCTGTAACGTGCCCATTGTCATGACGCGCGGCGCCGAGTGGTACGCGGCGCTCGGTCCGGAGAAGAACGGCGGACCGAAGCTGTTCTGCGTCAGCGGGCACGTGAAAAACCCGGGCGTGTTCGAAGCGCCGATGAAGGTGACGCTCCAGGAGCTCATTTTCGATTACGCCGGCGGCGTGCGCGACGGTCATACGCTGAAGGGCGTGATTCCGGGCGGGTCGTCCGTGCCGATTCTGCTGCCGGATCAAATCGACATTCCGGCCAGCTTCGACGGCGTGCAGCAGGCCGGGTCGCTGCTTGGTTCGGCGGCCATCATGGCCTTCGACGACACCACCGACATCGTCTGGCTGGCCGAAAACCTCCTGCACTTCTACATGCACGAGTCGTGCGGCAAGTGCACGCCGTGCCGCGAGGGCACGCACTGGCTCTACCGGCTGCTGCACCGCATGCTGAACGGCGACGGGTCGGAGAAGGACATCGCGCTGATGCAGAGCGTGGCTTCGCAGATCAACGGCAAGACGCTGTGCGCGTTTGGTGACGCCGCGGCGACGCCCGTGCTGACCACGCTCAAGTGGTTCAAGCCCGAGTTCGAGGCGTACGCGAAGGGCGAGATTCCCGCGCCGGCCGATTACCGCGCGCGTCAGGCCGTGGAGACGCACTGATCATGCTCGACTGGCTCACCGCGCCTCAGACCATCTTCTTCCTTGGCGTCACGATGGTCGTGTTCGTGGCGCTGCAGTTGTCGGCCGCCGTGATGGTGTATGCCGAGCGCAAGGTTGCCGCGTTCATGCAGCAGCGCTACGGCCCCTACCTGGTCGGGCCCAAAGGCCTGCTGCAGCCCATTGCCGACATCGTCAAACTGATTTTCAAGGAGGAGCTGCGGCCCAAGGCGGCCGACGCTCTGCTGTTTGCGGCGGCGCCGGTGATTTCGGCCGTGGCCGCGTTTGCCGCGTTTGCGCCGGTGCCGTTCGGCGCGGCGACCACGTTCTTCGGCCTGCTGCCCGAGCCGATGCCGCTGATGGTGGCGGACATCAACGTCGCGGTGCTGGTGATTTTTGCCGTCACCTCCATGGGCGTCTACGGCATCGTCCTCGCCGGCTGGGCCAGCAACTCGAAATATTCGCTGCTGGGCGGCCTGCGCAGCTCGGCGCAGATGATCAGCTACGAGCTGGCCTATGGCATGTCGCTGGCCACGGTGGTCATGCTGGCCGGGTCGCTGTCGCTGCGCGAGATCGTCGACAACCAGGCGGGCTACTGGTTCGGGTTCATCCCGAAGTGGTACGCGTTCATCAACCCGGTCAGCTTCTTCATCTTCACGATGGCGGGCATTGCCGAAACCAACCGCGCACCGTTCGACTTCCCCGAAGCCGAGCAGGAGC
>CAZZGM010000454.1:0-2950 GCA_964653955.1 uncultured Bifidobacteriaceae bacterium
GCGTAGGGCACGAGCCACCGGTCGTGCGAAACGGTGGTCCGCCGGCGGGCGTTGCGGCGGTTCACGCGGCGCCCTCCGTCTTGCCGGCGCGCTCGCGTACGAACCCGTCCAGATGTGCCTCCACCACGCGCGGATGCAGGGTCTTGCGGATGGCCACCGCCCCTTCGATGATCAGCTCACGTTCCACCGCCGCCTGCCGGCCGAGCGCACGAAGGCGTGCCGCCAGCGGCAGGAGCACGAGGTTGGCCGCGCCCACGCCGTACACCGTGGCTACGAAAGCCACGGCAATGCCGGCACCGACGCCCGCGGGCGTGGCGAGGTTTTCCATGACCCGAATCAGCCCGAGTACCGCACCCAGAATGCCGAGCGTGGGCGCATAGCCGGCCGCTGTCTCGAGAACGATGGCGCACTCTTCGTCGGCGTCTTCGGCGGCATGGCTGTAGGTGGTGAGGGCACCGCGGATTTCAGGCGCGTCGATACCGTCGACGACCATGCCGAGCGCGCGCGACAGGAATGGGTGGTCCACGTCGGCAATTTCGGACTCGAGCGCAAGAATGCCGCGCCGACGTACGCGCACGGCGTACTGCTCGAAACGCGAGACCAGCGCATGTTCCGACGTGGGTGCACGGCGGAACGCCCGGACGACGGCTCGGGAGGCACGCCGCAACTGCATGACGGGAAAGCTGAGCAGCAGAGCCGCGGCGGTCCCGCCAAACACGACGAGTGCGGCCGTCGGCTGCAGCAGCGCGTACAGCTTGCCGCCTTCGGCCAACTGCGCCGCCAGCACAATCACGGCCGCCAGAACCAGGCTGAGCAGTGCGGCCATGTCGCGTTCGGGTTTCCGAAGACGCCTCATCGTGCAATACCTCCCAGGCGCAGTTCCGATGCCGTTACGCGATCGGCGGCATCGATGAACGCCGTCAACGGCGCACGCGCAGCCGACGTGCCGACCACCTCGAAAATGTCGCGGATACGCGCCAGATCGTCCGGGCGATCCACGGTGAGCCTGATGTCCGGCCGGCGGAGCGCCGAGGGCGCCAGCGCGTGCAGTACAGGAACCTGGCGCTCGCGATACAGAAACGGCGTCACGTGTTCGCGGTCGTACGCGTCGGTGGTGGCGGCATCGGCTGCCCGCAGTGCATCGAATGTCATGGCTTCCACTGCGGCGCCGACGGGAAGGCCCCGTTCGGAGACGTAGGCCGCACGGCCATGCAGCAGGTGCGCCAGCGTGCGTTGGGGCGCGGCGGTGTCGACCGCCGGGTTGTCGGCCGTCGCCCGGATCACATGGGTGAACCCGAACGCCGTTGCCGCCTTCACATATCGCGTCAGCACATCGTCGGTCGCACCGCGCACGACGGGGACGCGCAGCGCCTCGACGACATCGGTGAGCCGATCGTCTTCGGGCCGTTCCGTGGTGGCGACAATCACCGGCAGACCCGACGCCTGCAGCCGCCGGATGCAGTGCGCGAGCATGGGCTGTCCGGCCACCATCGCCAGGACCTTGCCCGGAAGGCGGTGAGAGCCCATGCGGGCCTGCAGCACGATGCCGGGATTCATGCCACGTGTTCCTTTGGCTGCGAACGATGCCCGGGCAGGGCGATGGTCGGCGTTTCGAGGAACACGGATGACTCGTAGCTGGTCATCCACAGCCCGTCGCGAAACGTGCCAATGGCGGGTGCCACCGTCAGACCGGCCATCAGATCCAGGAGCATGGCGGGGAAGTCGGCACCGGCTTCAATCGTGAGGGGAATGCCCCCCGAGAACCGCGGATTGATCTCGAAGATCACCGGCGCGCCGTCGACCAGACGGCACTGGATGTTCACGGCGCCGGCAAACCGCAGTGTCGCCGCGCACTGCTCGGCCAGTTCCATCAGACGGCTGTGGCGTTCGGTGTAACCGCGATCCATGACACCCGCACGAATGACCTCGCGGCGCCGCGGCACGATGGAGAGCGGCTGGCCGTCGAACGCACAGAGCATGTCGATGGTGTATTCCGGACCGTCGAGATAGGCCTGCACTACGGGGTCAGGGACATAGTCGAGAAAAAACGACAGCTCTCGCGAGTTCCGAACCGGAAACGCTCCCACGCCGCCACGCCCGCATCGCGGCTTGATGAACAACGGGAATGTCACGTCCGCGGGAACCGTGCCGGGGAGCCACGAATCCGCGGCCGGCAGTCCCGCGGCCTTCAGCGTCTGGCTGGTGAGGTGCTTGTCGTGGCAGATGGCCGAGGTCGCCGCGTCCGACACCGCCACCCGGATACCGTGATTCGCAAACCGTTCCCGCGCCTCCCCGAACGCCACCAGCTCATCGTCGATGGTGGGGACGATGAGGCCGACCTTCTCGGCGAGGGCGAGGTCGAGGACGGCGTCGATGTAGTCCGGCTCGTCCGCGCGCGGGACGCGGAAGGCGCGGTCGGCCACATGGACGGCGGGCGACAGGGGATTGACGTCGGTGACGACGACGCGGCCGCCGCGGTTGGCGCGCACGAGGGCGCGCTGGAACGCGCGCACCAGTGGCACACGGCGCGATGCCGCCGTCACCAGGACATTACGCAACACGGGCCGCCTCATAGCAGGACACGATGAGATCGCCTTCGAGGAAGGGTGCCCCGGCCGCTACGGCGCGGGGCAGCAGGCGGCCAATCAGGTCCTCTTCGCGGTCGGCGGCGAGACCGATGCCGGGACGGAGAGCCATGACATCTCCGGGCTGGACGCGATGTCCGGCCGGCAACGCCCGCGTGGCATACAGTGCCCGGCGGCTCGGTACGCGGTTGGCCCACTCGGCCTTCTGACACACCTTCTCGCCGGTGCCCAGGGCAGCGTGCGTGCGTGCGGCAATGTCGACGAGCGTGCGCAGGCCCGAGGGCGTGCTCGACACGGGCGCGTCAATCGCATCATCGCCGGTGTGCAGCATCAGGTGACGCTCGTAGAGCGAGGCACCCAGCGTG
>CAZZGM010000455.1:0-2944 GCA_964653955.1 uncultured Bifidobacteriaceae bacterium
GTCCTTTCGAAGCTGCTGAAACTCCAGCCCGTTGCGCGCCACGAACACGCGCGGCGTGGCAAGGTACAGGTCGGGCGCGGTGAGATCGGGCACCGCTACTTCGCGGTCCTCGTTGTCGAGGGGCACGGTGCTGTCGCCTTCAACGGCCAACCGCAGGCGCAACCGTCCTGGTGCGGCGTCGAACGACACCTGGGCGCCACGCGAGATGGCCGACACGTCACCCACGGCGCCATTGAAGAACTCTTCGCCCGAGGGCGACTGCGCAACCAGCACGACGCGGCGTGGTTCGTCCCGCTTGACGCCGGGCGCGGCCGGTATGGGTTCCCAGACGAAGGTGACGCGTGTCCGCCCATTCTCGCCCGGTTCGCTTCCCACCCACGTGCGCACGTAGCGGCGGCTGCCGGCCGTGGGCACGATGGACGACAGCGCTCTCGACACCTCGGGCGGAGGACCTTCCTTGACGGGCGCGGTGGCACGCGCCGCTTCTTCGGCCGACAGTGCCCAATAGCCCCGGCGTGCGCGCACCTGCACGCCTGGCCGCTTGATGCGCACGCGAATGGGATGGAACTTGCCGTCCTGCGGCGCACCGGACGAGTTGTAGCCGAGCAGGTAGTACGCGCTGGAGTCACGAACGATCTGCTCCATCCCCCTGGCCAGATCGTTGCGATTGACGATGGCCCGGCCGTCGGTGTTCTCGGCCAGGATCTGGAGCGAATTGATCGTCGAGCGCAGCGACTGCTGGCTCTGGCGGAGACCGACGTTGTCCTGAATATCGAACTCGCCGGTCGACAGCCCGCGCGGATCCACGGCGTAGATGGCGGCGTTGGCCCGATTGGCGGCATCGAACACCAGACGGAGTTCGGTCTGCAGATCGAGTTCCGCCATGGCTCGGACACGATCCTCATTGATATTGTCCTCACCCGCCAGCGGGTTGCGTGCCGCGGGATTCCCGAGTCCGGTGAATCCGGCCATGGCGTCGCGCATCTGCGGCGGCAGCATGGCCGTGTAGCCCTCGCTCAGCAGGACGATGGCCTTGCGGCCCTCGCGCAGCGCCCCCAGCTTCACCGCCAGCCCCTTCAGCGCCGACAGCGACACCTGACGCCGGATGCGTTCCACGACTTCGGTGGGCTGCTGCGCGTAGCGCATCTCGATGTCGTTGCGCGGGTCGTAGCGGAACTTGCGTCCCTCGAAACGTTCGATGGCATTCGCCACGGATCGGTGATCGCGGGTCAGCATGACGCTGTCGAGCGGCGACAGCGGGTACATCACCGCCACCAGATCGTTGGGCGCCAGCTGCGTCTCGACGAACTGGATGAGGTCCTTCTTCATCGCCATACCGCTGCCGAGCCGCACGTTGTAGTCGTCGAGGAAGAACACGAAGATGCGGGCGTTCTCGTCGGCGGCCGCGTTCTCTTCATCCGCACGCGAGCGGATGGTGCGGCTGACGTATTCGGAGGACGTCGTGTCGACCTTGATGAGGCGGAAGGTCTCCACCGTCTGTGGCTGGCCGTCCTCGAACACCTCGAAGTCGTCGGGCGTGAGATCGGTCACCGGATTGCCCTGGCGATCGCTCACGATGACGTCGACGCGCACGAAGTTGATGCCGGTACGGAACACCGGCTGATCGGCCGCCTGATCCGGCGGCGGCGCTTCGCCTTGCTCCGCCGGCGGCGGATCACCAGCGGTCGGCGCGGGCCTGGCCTGTTCCTGAGCGCTCACCGCAAGGGCCAGCGCCACCACCAGCGCCAGCGGTGTCGTGATGCGTCGCATAAGGTGCAACCCCCGTCTGTGACGTTCGATGATACCATTGGTCGTCTTGACGGTTCCGTCAGGTCATTGTCCTTATCTCTCTACGACTTACGAGGCATGAACGCATGAGCCAGACGCTCCAGCACACGCCGGCCCTCACCCGGCTGTCGGAAGACGAAGTCCTGTTCCGCGACAGCGTGTACGAGTTTGCAGACAAGGAAGTCCGTCCGCTCTCGCGCGACATGGACGAGCACGCCAAGATGCCGCGCGAGCTCATCGACAAGCTGTTCGACATGGGCGTGATGGGCATCGAAATTCCCGAGACGCACGCCGGTGCCGGCGCGTCGTTCTTTCATTCGGTCCTCGCCGTCGAGTCGCTCTCGCGCGTCGACCCCTCGGTGGGCGTCCTGGTCGACGTCCAGAACACCCTCGTCATCAACGCCGTCATGCGGTGGGGCTCCGAAGTCCTCAAGCACCGCTTCCTCCCGAAGCTGGCCGGATCGGTCGTCGGTGCCTACTGCCTGTCGGAAGCCGGCTCGGGCAGCGATGCCTTTGCGCTGACGACGCGCGCCGTCGAAGACGGCGACGGCTACCGCATCACGGGCCGCAAGCTGTGGATTACCAACGGCAACGAAGCCGACATCTTCATCGTGTTTGCCACCATCAATCCGGAAGCCGGCTATCGCGGCATCACGGCGTTCATGGTCGAGCGCGGCACGGCCGGCTTCACCGTCGGGAAGAAGGAAGACAAGCTCGGCATCCGCGCCAGCAGCACCTGTGAGCTGTTGTTCGAAGACTGCGTCGTCCCCAAGGCCAACATCCTCGGCGAGGTCGGCAAGGGCTATAAGGTCGCGATCGAAACCCTCAACGAAGGCCGCATTGGCATTGGCGCCCAGATGGTTGGCCTAGCCCAGGGCGCACTCGATCACACGGTGAAGTACGTGAAGGATCGCAAGCAGTTCGGCAAGGCCATTGCGGATTTCCAGGGCGTGCAGTTCCAGCTCGCGCGCATGGCCATCGAAGTGGAAACCTCGCGCCTGCTGGTCTACAACGCCGCACGCCTCCGCGATGCCGGCCTGCCCTTCCTCCAGGAAGCGGCCATGTGCAAAATCGTCTCGTCCGAGGTGGCCGAAAGCGTGACGTCGATGGCCGTGAACCTGTACGGCGGCTATGGCTTCGTGAAGGACTATCCGGT
>CAZZGM010000456.1:0-2275 GCA_964653955.1 uncultured Bifidobacteriaceae bacterium
AGCACGTCCGGCCACGCCGCCAGCGGCACACCGCACGCCTCCACCAGCCGCCGCCGGCTGGTGACGACCTCAATCATCCCCTGACGCCATGCGACGGGCGCTTCGCGTCAGCACATCCCCCAGATCGGCCAATGCCATCCAGAGGTTCACCAGCCCGAGCCCCGAAACCGCGCCCCGCACATAGCCGTTGAGCGTCACCGCCCGCACCATCGGCAGCAGATCGCTGAAGTAGTTCCGCTCCCAGTAGCGCGACCACGGGATCAGCACGAGCAGCAGCCCCACTTCGAGCAGCAGGACAATCAGCAACAGCCGGCGAAACAGCACCTACCCCCGTGCCTGCGCCTTCGACAGGCGATCGATGTGGGTTTCCACATCACGGTATCCGGCCGACTCGGCCTCGAGGTCCACGAAGACGGCCAGCGCACGCGCGCGTTCGCCGGCGGCTTCCAGCGTCTGGGCGAGGTCGTACAACAGTGCGCGCCCGGCATCCGGGGTTGGCGCCGGGGCTTCGGCCGCACGCTCGAACCATTCCACCGCCTGCTTCGTGTGCTGCTGATCGAGATGCAGCCGGCCAAGCATCGACGCGGCGTCAAAGCGCTGACGCTGTGAACGGGCCGCCAGTTCGAGTGCGGCCATCGCGTCCTCGACCATCCCCATCTCCTGATACGTGAGCGCCAGCCGATACTGCTCCGCCGCTTCCTCCTCCTCACTCACCTCATCGTCCGAAGATGCGTGCGCGGGGACTTCCACCGCACGCGCCACCACGGTGAGCGCCGGTGCCTCGTCGACCACCACGGGCTCGTCCTTCTTCGTTTTCGACCTCGACTTCGCGGGTGGAGCCACCGGCGGCGCGGGCTCGTCGATGGGCGCGGACAGGTCCTCGCCTTCGTTGAGGTCGATGAAATCCGCCGCCAGGAACGGGCTGTCACCGCTCAAGCGGTCGGCAATGATGGCATCGGGGTCGGCTTCGCCGAGCATCACCAGCGACTTCCGGAACCGCTCGATGTTGGCGCGATTCCAGGGCTCGCGGGCCACCAGATCCTCGGAAATGATGCGGGCCTCGAGGCCGCGTCCCACTTCGAGATAGGCATCGGCCAGCTGCGCCTGCGCCTCGAACATCGTCGCCTCGAGCTGCCCGTCCACGCAGATTTCCACCAGCCGCATCAGCGCGACGAGATGGTAGCGGACGCGTGTGACGAACTCGTGCAGCGCGGCGGCCGCGGCCGCGAAGTCTTCCGCCGCCACCGCGGCGTCAGCCACGGCGTCAATCAGCTGATAGCCGGCTTCGGCGGACGTTTCCGCCAGACGGCAGCCCAGCACCACCGCCGCTTCACGGCGAGCCGGATCCAGGGCAATGGCCTTGACGCCGGCTTCACGTCCTTCCGCCAGCGCGCCGTCGGCCAGGTGCACCTCCGCCAGCGCCAGCCACAGCTGCGCGTCGTCTCCAGCCGTGGACGGCGAGAGGTAGGGCCGCGCGCGCTCCAGGTCGCCCCGGGCGACGAACGAACGGGCCAGGATGGCGGCGGTGTCGGCATCGGCGTTGTCGAGCGACGCCACTTCCGCCAGGACGTCCACCCGCTCGTCTTCCCGGCCTTCCTCGCCCAGACGCGTGGCCACGTCGCGGAACTCGCGAAGGGCGGTCTGCGTGTCGCCAATGCCCACGGCTGCACGCGCGGCCGACAGGCGGGCGTCCAGGTCGTCGGGGTCCAGCGTCCCGATGCGGATGGCCAGTTCGGCGGCGCGGCGATGGTCGCCCTTGGCTTTCCGGCCCTCGGCCAGTTGACCGAAATAGAGCTTGGCGTCGGCCAGCAGGCCCTGCCGCGCGGCAATTTCGCCCAACTGCAGCAGCGCGGCTTCTTCGCCGGGCCTGATTTTGATGATTTTTTTATAGAGAGCCGCTGCCTTAGGGTAGAAGCCCTCGGTTGCCAGGTGCTCGGCAATGCGGACGTACTGGCCAAGGCCCTTGTCTACCTGCCCTGCCCGCACGTAGAGGTCGCCCAGGGCATTGGCGCTGTTCCAGTCGCGTGGCTGGGCCTCGACAATGCGCAGGTACTCGGTAATCGCGGCGTCAATGCGGCCTTGTCTCAGCGCTTTTTCGGCGCTCTTGAGCGCTCCTTCACGGTCGAACGACGGCGGCACGGTGGTAGCCCTCAGGGAATCGTATCAAACAGCGTTGGTGGCCTGAACGAGCGTCGGTGGTGCTCCGAATACCCGAATCGGGCCACGGCCGCCAGGTGCTCGGCGGTGGCATACCCCTTATGTCGGACGAACCCGT
>CAZZGM010000456.1:2285-2942 GCA_964653955.1 uncultured Bifidobacteriaceae bacterium
CCTTGGCCAGGATGGAGGCCGCGGCAATGGCCGACGAGCGCCGATCGCCTCCGACAATGCCCTTCTGGGCCATCGGGAGGTCGGGAATCCGGAAGGCGTCCACGAGGACGGCATCCGGCAACGGCGCCAGGGCCAGGACGGCCCGCTGCATGGCCCGTAACGAGGCCTGGTGAATGTTGATGCGATCGATTTCGCCGGGTTCGACGCTGATGACCGCCCATGTCACGGCATTGCGCACGATGACATCGAACAGCCGCGCGCGGGCGGCCGCGGTGAGCGCTTTCGAGTCGGCGAGGCCGTCGATACGCCGGCGGGGGTCGAGAACCACGGCGCCGGCCGTGACCGGGCCGGCCAGGCAACCCCGGCCGACCTCGTCGACACCGGCAACGTGAACGAACCCGAACCGCCGGAGGGCGTTTTCGAGGGTCCGTCTGGCAGATACTCTGCGCACGGGCGCGCGCTCCCGGCGCGGCCCGGACCATCGTCGTACGACAGCCCGGGTGCGCCGCTCGTGAACTAGTGCGTCGTCTTCTTGACTTCCTTCATGCGGGCCGCCTTGCCCTTCAGCTCGCGCAGGAAGTAGAGCTTGGCGCGGCGGACCTTCGCCGAGCGCAGCACTTCGACCTTGGAGATCGTCGGCGAGTGCAGCGGGAAGAT
>CAZZGM010000457.1:0-2933 GCA_964653955.1 uncultured Bifidobacteriaceae bacterium
CGTCACCGTCGACCTCCACGAGCAGGGCGGCGACAACGCCTATTACTTCGCGCCACCGGCCGATCCCCTGAACCCGTACCTGACGAAGAGTCAGATTGCCGCCTTCGATCTGTTCGGCCGCGCCAATGGCCGCCGCTTCGACGAACGCGGCTGGCCTTATTACATTCGTGAGGTCTACGACGCGTTCTATCCCGGATACGGCGACTCGTGGCCGACCTTCAACGGTTCCATTGGCATGACCTACGAACAGGCATCGGCGCGCAGCCTGTCGTTTGCCCGGCGCGACGGAACGACGCTGACCTACCGCGACGGCGTGTTGCACCACTTCAACAGCGCCATCACCACCAGCATCACGGCCGCGACGAACCGCGAGCGGCTGGTGCGCGAATTTCTGGAGTACCGGCTGAGTGCTGTCGCGGAAGGCGAGTCGGGTGCCGTGCGTGAATATGTGCTGGTGCCGGGCCACGATCCGTCGCGCGCGGCCCGGCTGGCACGCAACCTGGCCACGCAGGGCATCGAGGTGCGCCGCACGCTCGAGGCCGTTCGCGTGGGTACGCGCGACGTGCCGGCGGGTGCGTACCTGGTATCGCACGCGCAGCCGGCGGGGCGCATGGTGCGCAACCTGCTCGACGCTCACGTGCCGCTGCCCGAAGAGTTCATCAAGCAGCAGGAGGAACGGCGGGCACGCCGGCAGGCGGATCAGATCTACGACATCACGGCGTGGAGCCTGCCGCTGCTGTTCGATGTCGACGTGGTCACCAGCGCCACGGCCCTGTCGCCGAAGAGCGAACCCGTACCGTCCACATACGACGCCGAACCAGCGCCCAGAACGTTTGCTCACGCACAGGTCGGCTACCTGATGCCCTGGGGCGCCGGCACCGCGGCGCTCACGGCCGACGCCTTGCGTGCCGGCATCCGCGTTCATAGCGTCGGCGGCGCCTTCACCTTGAACGGCCGCGACTTTCCCATTGGCACCGCGCTCGTGCGCACGGCTGGCAACCCCGCCGATCTGCACGACACGCTGACGCGGCTGGCCACCGTACACGACGTGGACGTGGTGCCCATCGACAGCACGTTCATCGACAGCGGCACGTCGCTGGGCAGCAACAACGTCCGCGCGCTCAAGGCGCCGCGCGTGCTGCTGGCCTGGGACGCACCCACACAATCGCTCTCCGCCGGCTGGACGCGCTACACGCTGGAGCGCCGCTACGGTCAGGCCGTCACCGTCGTCCGCGTCTCATCGCTTGCCCGTACCATCCTCACCGACTTCGACGTCATCGTCCTGCCCTCGGGCAATTACGGTTCGTCGATTGGTGAACCGGTGCTGGCACGCATCAAGGAATGGGTGCGCGGTGGCGGGACGCTGATTACCCTGGCCGAAGCCACGCGCTGGGCCACGGGTGACAATGTGGGCCTGCTGGCCACGAAACCGCTGCTCAAGAACGGGAATCTCGACGCCCCCGGCGACAAGCTGGCGCCAGGCCTGACGCGCGAAAACGGCGCGGCGCCGGACACGCCCTTCGACTACGATCGCGCCATTCAGCCGGATCGTGAGCGGCCGGACGCACAGCCGGGTGCCATCCTGCGCGTGACCATCGACCGTGAACACTGGTTGTCGGCCGGTCACGACGATGAGATCCAGACGATGGTGGAGGGGAATCGGGTGTTTGCGCCGCTGACGCTGGACAACGGGCGCAATGTCGGCATCTATGCCGCCAAGGATCGGATGATTGCCTCCGGCCTCATCTGGCCGGAGAACCAGGACCTGCTGGTGCAGAAGGCCTATGCCATGCACCAGCCGATGGGGCAGGGGCACGTGATTGCCTTTGCCGAAGACGCCAACTACCGTGCGTTCAGCGAAGGCACGATGCTGCTGTTCATGAACGCCGTGCTGCTGGGACCGGGATACTGAGGGAGAGCCATGACAACTCGCACGTTGCGTCTGGGATCGTGTCTGACCGTCTTTGCCGTGCTTGTCCTGACAGCCGGTTGCAGTACCGGCGTCGAGGCCCAGGCGCCGTATTTTCCGCCACCGGGTAGCTGGGAGAAAAAGGCACCAGCGGAGCTGGGGATGGACCCGGCCAAGCTGGCCGAGGCGGTGGCGTTTGCCGAGAGCCGCGAGTCGCAGCGCGAGATGGACTTCTCCGATCAGGAGCGCATCTTCGGATCGCTGCTCGGGTCGGTGCCGACGAAGCGGGCCACGACCAACGGTCTCGTCATCTACAAGGGCTATGTCGTGGCGGAGTTCGGCGACACGACGTGGGTGGATCCCACCTACTCGGCGGCCAAGAGCATGATGGCGTCGGTGGCGGGCATTGCCGTGCGCGACGGGAAAATCGACGTGAACAATCCCGTGGGGCAGACGGTAAAGGATGGCGGATACGACTCGCCACGTAACTCACAGGTGACCTGGAAGATGCATCTTCAGCAGGAAACCGAGTGGGAAGGCGAGCAGTGGGGCAAGAAGCACGACTTCGTCGGCGCCGAGGCCTTTGGTTCCGGCGAGCGCAAGCCGCGCGAGCTGCAGCGGCCCGGTACGCACTACGAGTACAACGACGTCCGCATCAACCGTCTTGGTCTGTCGCTGCTGCGCACGTTCGGTAAGCCGGTGCCCGAGGTGTTCCGCGACGAAATCATGGACCCGATTGGTGCGTCCAACGCCTGGAAGTGGGTGCCGTACCACAACAGCTACGTCGAGATCGACGGCCGGAAGATGGCGTCGGTGAGCGGCGGCACACGCTGGGGCGGTGGCGTGTGGATTCACTCGTGGGATATGGCCCGCTTCGGCTACCTGTGGCTGCGTGGCGGCAAGTGGGGTGACCGTCAAATCCTGCCGCCGGCGTTCGTCAAGGAAGCCATCACGCCGAGCGCGCACGGCCCCGATTACGGCTACCTGTGGTGGCTGAACACCAACGGCAAGAACTACCCGGGTC
>CAZZGM010000458.1:0-2628 GCA_964653955.1 uncultured Bifidobacteriaceae bacterium
ACCCGCGCCAATGCGCGTCAGCAATCCCTTGATCTTCAGGTCATCCGGCCCCACGCCCGACAGCGGCGAGATGGCGCCCATCAGCACGTGATAGGTGCCGCGATGACCACCGGTCTTCTCGATGACGTTGACGTTCTGCGGCTCCTCCACCACGCAGATGCTGCGGCCATCGCGCGACGTGTCGGCACAGATACCGCAGGGATCGGTGTCAGTGATGTTGCTGCACACGGTGCAGTAGGTCACACGATCCTTCACCTGGCGAATAGCCTCGCACAGCCGCTCCGCATCCTCGCGCGGCGTGCGAAGCACGTGAAACGCCAGGCGTTGCGCGCTCTTGCCACCAATGCCGGGCAGGCGCTTGAACTGGTCGATGAGCTCTTGGAGCGATTCGGGGAGCACGGGAAGATATCTGGTGACGTGGTGATCTGGTGAGGTGGCGATCTGTGATGTGGCGATCTGGTGATCTAAAGGCCGGGAAGGCCGAGGCCGGACATCATGCCGCCCATCGTCCGTTTCAGTTCATCATCGACCTTGCGATGGGCATCGTTGACGGCGGCGACGATGAGGTCCTGCAGCATGCCGACGTCGTCTTTCGAAACCACCTCTGGGTCGATGGTGAGCGACAGCAGGTGCTTGTGGCCGTTGACCACCACGCTGACCATGCCGCCACCGGCCGTGGCCTCGAGCCGCATGCTGGTCATCTGCTGCTGGAGACGCTGCTGCATCTCCTGCGCCTGCTTCATCATGTCCTGGATGTTCATGCCGGCCTACTCGTCCTGCACCGTGGTCTTCTCGACGGGAAACACCTCGAGCAGGTGCTGGACGGTTTCATGCTCGAGAGCGGCGGCGCTGCTGGCCGCCGATGCCGGACGCGCGGCCGCCGTGTCGGGAGGCGGCGGCTCCGCGGCCTCTCCATCACCAGCCGTCACCACGTGAACGGGCAGGTGGGCGCCGGTGAGCCGCTCCACCAGCGTCTGCACCAGCGCCTTGTTCTCCTCGCACTGCATGCGCGGCACCTTCTGATTGGGCCGGAAGGCAAACGTCACGCCCGACGCATCGGCGTCGATGCGAAAGGCCTGCGCCACCACCATGTTGTAGAACACCGGCTTGGCCGCCTTGATCTCCGCCAGCAGCTGGTCGCGATAGGGTCCATCAGCTGACGCGGCCGGCGCGGGCGTGGCCCCGGCGCCCGAGGACGCAGGAGCGGAAGGCGCAGCGGCCGCCGCCGGCCCCGCCGGACGACGAGACGATGATGCATTTGGCGATGGCGAGGGGCGTGCTGCAGCGGAGGGCGGCATGGTGCGCGTGCGAGGCGCCGGCGCGGCCGGGCGGCCTCCCGCCACCGGCGACCGCAGTTCCGGCAACGAGGCTCGCGAGCCGCCGCCACCCATCAGCAATTCGGTGAGCGGTACGAGCTTGCGCAGGTGCATCAGGCGCAGCAGCGCCATTTCCATGCTGAACCGCGGTTGATCCGAGTTCCGGATTTCCTGCTCCGCGCGCGTCAGCAGATCGAAGCCACGCAGCAGGTCCTCGCGCGACCAGCGATCCACGAGCGCAAGAATCCGATCACGTTCCGTTTCGCCCGCCACGTCCGGATCCGACACGCGCGACCGATCCACGGACAGCACCAGCAGATCGCGCAGCGCGCGCGCCAGTTCACGGCATAGCAGCCGCAGATCGTACCCACGTTCGATGGCACGCTCGGTGAGCGCAAACGCCGCCGCCGCATCTTCGGACACCACCGCCTCGAGCATGTCGAACACGAGGTCGCGTCCGACGAGACCAAGCACGGTCACCACGTCTTCGGTGGTCACCTGGTCGCCGGCAAACGCACGCACCTGGTCGAATGCACTCAGCGAATCGCGCATGCTGCCTTCGCCCGCGCGGGCCAGCAGCAGCAGCGCTTCGTCCGGCACCTCGATGGATTCCTCCGTCGCGATATGCCGCAGGCGATCGGCCACCACGCGCGACGAAATGGTCCGAAACTCGTGGACCTGCGAACGCGACAACACCGTATCCGGAATCTTCTGCAGCTCCGTCGTCGCCATCATGAAGACGACATGCGGGGGCGGCTCTTCGATGGACTTCAGCAAGGCGTTGAACGACGAGGGCGACAGCATGTGGACCTCGTCGATGATGAACACCTTGTAACGATCGCGGACCGGGGCAATGGACAGCCCCTCGATGATGACCTCGCGGACGTTGTCCACGCCGGTGTGCGTGGCGGCGTCGATTTCGAGGACGTCGATGTCGCGGCCCTCGGCAATTTCCACGCAGGGCTCACACTGGCCGCATGGCTCGGCCGTGGGTCCGTTCGTACAGTTCAGCGCCCGCGCCAGGATGCGCGCGCAGGTGGTCTTGCCACAGCCGCGGGGACCGGCAAACACGAAGGCCTGGGCAATCCGCCGGCTCTTGAGCGCGTTGCGGAGCGTGCGCGTGACCGCCTGCTGGCCGAGCACGTCATCGAATCGCTGGGGGCGCCACTTGCGGGCGAGCACCTGGTAGGACATGTGGCAGAGGGGGCTGGATGCGGTGTCCGCGGGTCTCACCGCGACCCGGAATGACTGCACACATCACGGACACGACTGAGCGCTGCTGCCTTCCGGCCCTGACGCGGTTCGCCGCCCT
>CAZZGM010000458.1:2638-2932 GCA_964653955.1 uncultured Bifidobacteriaceae bacterium
CGTCTGCTCAGTGTAGCACCCCGGTGCCGATCGCCACACAGACTGATGACCGGCCCGTCGAGCGGGCGAGCCGGTTCGGGTTGGCGAGCCAACCCTCCCGAGCACCACTGCGCACCGATACTTACGGCGTGACCGATCCCAGGCCAATCGCCGTGAAGCGAATCGGATCCGCCAGGAACGACGGGCTCACCGCCCCGGGCGTGAAGCTCAGTTCCAGACTGTAGGTGTGCGTGCCGGCCGGCACGTTCTGCACGACGTGATGCGCGTAGCCGACGCCGCCGGCGGTGCCGAGCG
>CAZZGM010000459.1:0-2924 GCA_964653955.1 uncultured Bifidobacteriaceae bacterium
TGCTCGACGGGACGCTGGCGGTGACCAGCCCGCCCGGCGAGGGCACGCGCCTGGGCACGGCGTATCGGCTCGCCGGACATGGACGTGTCCGTCACCTTCTGCACCGTGATCTCGGTGCCCTTCTTCTGGATGATCTGCATCTCGCCGGTGGACGATTGCTGCATCACGGTGACTTCGGACGCCGGATCCAGAAGTGAACCCGCCGAGAAGAGGCCGAAGAGCGCAACCAGCAGCGCGACGATGAACGCGACGCTCACGTCGAAGAGGTTGGCAATGCCGGCAAGCGGATCTTCATCCTCTGACGACCATGCGTGACGCTCGCGGTGTGTCTTGACGAACTTCATGCGGCACCTGTCTGCGTGGCGCGGCGTTCACGGGCTTCGACCGTGTGCTCGGCGAGAAACGCCAGCGCCTGCACGTCGGATCGGACCCAGTCTTCACGGCACGACGTCACCACGTAGGCCACGACGCTGATGGTGAGACCGACGACAGTCGCGGCGAACGCCGTGACCATGTTGCTGGCGAGCGCCGGCAGATTGCCGTCCGCCAGTCCCTGCAGTGCGTCCGCCATGGGGATCAGCGTGCCCATCAGTCCGAGCGCCGGACCAATCCGTACCGCCATGCGCGACGGTCGCAGCGCGCGCCAGCGCCGCTGCTCATGGTCCTGCAGCACCTCTTCAATCCTCAGTGCGAGCGACGAGGTGCCGACGGTGGCGTCGACACTCGTCAGGGCATGTTCCGCCCGAGCCATCGCCCGCCGCTGACCGCGCAGGCGGTCCCATGCCTCGCGCAGGAAGCCGCCCGCCAGCAGCAG
Source organism: uncultured Bifidobacteriaceae bacterium (assembly GCA_964653955.1). Taxonomy (GTDB): domain Bacteria; phylum Acidobacteriota; class Vicinamibacteria; order Vicinamibacterales; family UBA2999; genus VFZN01. The sequence continues at coordinate 815 of CAZZGM010000459.1, forward strand.
CGTGGCCGCGGCCAGCAACACGAGTGCGCCCAGTACGGGCCAGATGAGCGCACCTGCCAGCAGGTGCAGGACTTCGCGAACGGTATCGGTGCTCATGACCTCACCGCAGGTTCACGCGCACGCCGCCATACAGGAGGCGGCCGGCGTTTCGATAGAAGAGGTAGTACCGGCGGTTCAGCAGGTTTTCCGCGGAGGCTGTCAGTTGGACACGGCGTGTCAGCGCGTAAGTGGCCGCGAGATCGATTTCGGCGAAGCTGTCGTAGCCGCCGGGCACGTCCCGCACCGTATCAGTGTTGGTGTCCGTCGCAAACACCGCCGACTGATACCGTCCCGTCGCCGTCGTCGTCAGCCTGCCGGTGAGCGCGGTGACCGTCCCGGCCGCGGTGTGCCTGGGTACGAAGGTCACCTGCTTGCCGACCGTCGTTGGTGCCGCGTCGTTTTCGACAATGATGGCGTCGGTGAAGGTGTAGGTGGGACGCGCGGTAATCCAGCGGTGCGGGCGCCACGTGAGCGCGAGTTCCGTTCCGCGCATGCGGGCACGGCCGGCATTGAAGTGGCGGGAGGTGAAGCCCGTCGGGTCGCCGATGAGGTCCACGGACCGCTGGACGAGATCACGAATGCGGTTCTCGTAGTACGCCGCGTCCACCGACACCGTGGTTCCGATGTCCTGGCGGACGCCCGCTTCCCAGCTGACCATGTGCTCCGGGTCCAGTTCGGGATTGCCCAGCAGCAGGCGTCCCGACGACAGACGTACGTCGCGATAGAGATCGAACACCGTGGGATTGCGGAACGACGTGCCGACGCTGGTACGAATGGCGGTGCTGGACGTGGCGCGGTAGACGAACGCGGCCTTGCCGGTGAGCGCGCCGGCGCCGCGTGACGGGAAGTCTTCGGTCGGCAGGCTGGTGCCGGCCTGGCTCGACGCGTCGTAGGTCCGCCAGCGGTCGAAGCGAGCGCCGAGTGTCAGGCCAAGGCGATCGGTGAGCGTGACCTGGTCCTGCGCGAACGCGGCCATGGTGCGTGCCCGTCCCGCGGCCGCGGTGTCCCTCGGTGACGAGCTGGACCTGGCCCGGAAGTCGATGACGGGAAAGACGTCAAGAGTGGCCTGCTCCTGACGCAGGTCGGCGCCGACCGTCAGCAGGTGACGTGCGCCGACATCGTGGCTCCACTGCGCCGTGGCGTAGAAGTTGCGGCTGGCCTGGAGGTTGAGCGTTCCTGGTCCACCCTGGTGCGTGGCGGTTGCACCCGGCAGGCCGGTACGTTCGCCAGGGACGTCCAACAGGCCGCCCTGCACCTGCCACTGGCCGGCGCTGCTGCTGCGAAGCCACTGCGCCTGGACGAGGTGTGCCGTACCGCCGCCTTCGGGACCGAGATAATTCGAAGGCGCCAGCGTGAGCCGCTGCCACTGTCCGTTCTCTTCGAATACCACGGCACCCGAGTCCAGCAGTTGGCCCGAGGCGGCCCTGGCCGATGTGGTGTACGGGTCGTGGCCGTACGCCGTGGCCTGGCGCAGATACTGGAGCGAGCCGAACGAACCGGCGCCAAAGGTGTACTCACCACGAGCGCGGAGCCCCGATCGCTCGAACCAGTTGTCGCCGCGCAGGCCCACGGCGTAGTTCACGTCGCCCGTGCGCGTGAGATAGCGCGTGACACCGGTGATGGGTGTGCCGCCGGCGATCGTGCTGACGGTGGCTGGCCGCAGAACCTCCTGGTTCTGATATCCGCCGGTGCGCTGGTCCTCGTACGACACGCTGAGGCCGAAACGCGGCGTGAGACGCATGCCGCCGCGCGCGTACGCGGTGGTGGTCCGGTTGCTGCCGCCCTGGAAGTAGAGTTCGGCGGAGCGCCGTTCGAGGGGGCGGGTGAGGATGTTGATCACGCCGCCCATGGCGTTGCCGCCATACAGGGACGAGAACGGTCCGCGGACCACCTCGACACGATCGACTTCGCCGAGATTGAGTGCCGTCCAGTTCACGGCCCCGGTGTAGCCGTTGTTGATGGGCTGGCCGTCGACCAGCGTGAGCACGCGCGACTGGCCGCTGCCCCGTCCGCTGAACCCGCGCATGCCCACGCCGCTTTCGTTGTCCGCGTGCGAGGGCTCGCGGACAAC
>CAZZGM010000460.1:0-2913 GCA_964653955.1 uncultured Bifidobacteriaceae bacterium
CCTACCTCGAGCGGCTGTCGAAGGAAGGCGAGCTTGGGCGGCGCAAGATCACGCAGTACACGCGCTACCTCACGCTGGCCCTGGCCGCCGTGCAGGCGATGGGCATTGCCATCTGGCTCGAGCGCAACACCGACATCCCCGGCGGGCTGCCGCTGGTGTACGACCCGGGCTGGGGCTTCCGCCTGGGCTGCGTGCTGACGCTGACGACCGGCACCATGTTCATCATGTGGCTGGGTGAGCAGATTACCGAACGTGGCATCGGCAACGGGATGTCGCTCATCATCTTCTCGGGCATTGTCGTCGGCCTGCCGAGCGCGGCCATCGACACGTTCGATCAGATGCGCACCGGGCAGATGAGCCTGCTGGTGGTGGCGCTGCTGCTCGTGGGCATGGTGGCGGTCATTGCCGCGATCATTTACGTGGAACGAGGGCACCGGCGAATCACGGTGCAATATGCCAAACGTGTGGTCGGGCGCCGGCAGTACGGCGGGTCGAGCACGCATATCCCGCTGAAGGTGAACACGGGCGGCGTCATTCCGGTGATTTTCGCCAGCTCGATTCTCACGTTCCCGGGCACGTTTGCCGGGATGCTGCAGGCGGGCGGCTGGGCGGATGCGGTGGTGCGGCAACTCCAGTACGGCATGCCGCTGTACAACCTGCTGTACATCACGCTGATCATTTTCTTCGCCTACTTCTATACGGCCATCATCTTCAATCCGGATGACGTGGCCGAGAACATGCGGAAGTATGGCGGCTTCATCCCGGGCATCCGCCCGGGCAAGCGGACGGCGGAGTACATCGACACCATCCTCGCGCGTATCACGCTGGTCGGGGCGGTCTACCTGGCGCTCGTGGCCATCCTGCCCGAGTTCCTGCTGACCGGGTTCAAGGTGGCGCCGATTCCGTTCATTGGCGAGTCACTGGATGCGATGCTGCCGCGGTTCATTACCGAAGGCCTCAACGTCCGCTTCTTCTTCGGCGGCACGTCGCTGCTGATTGTCGTGGGTGTGGCGATGGACACGGTGAACCAGGTCGAATCGCAGCTCATCATGCGGCACTACGACGGCTTCATGAAGAAGACGCGCATCCGGGGACGGCGCGGGTGACATTGTGGCGTTGAACGTGGTGATGCTGGGACCGCCGGGAGCGGGCAAGGGGACGCAGGCGGAGCGGTTCGCGCAGGAGCGCGGCATCCCGAAAATTTCCACCGGCGACATCCTGCGCGAGGCCGTGCACAGCGGCAGCGAGCTGGGGCAGGCGGTGAAGACGGTGATGGAGCGCGGCGAGCTGGTGAGCGACGACCTCATCACCGGTATCGTCCGCGAGCGGCTGGAGCAGGACGACGTGGCGGCGGGATTCGTGCTGGACGGGTTTCCACGGACGGTGCCGCAGGCGCGGGCGCTCGACGGCCTGGTGGTCGACCGCGATCCGATCATTGTCGTGGAGATCCGGGTGCCGGACGAGGAGCTGGTGCGCCGCGTCCAGGGCCGGCGGGTGTGCCGCACCTGCGGCGCAAACGCATCGGCGTTCGTGGGCGATCCGTCCCGGATGGAGCGCTGCGGCAAGTGCGGCGGCGAGCTGGTGACGCGGTCGGACGATGCGGAGTCGGTGGTACGGGAGCGTCTCCGGGTGTACTGGAAGAACACGCGCCCGATGATCGACTACTACACGGGACGGCCGACGTTCCGGACGATTGATGGTGCGCGGCCGCCCGAAGACGTGCGGCAGGCGCTGAACGCCGCCGTTATCGAGGTCGCCGACGGCATGGGGGCGGTGCGGCCCGGGGGCCAGGCGTGATCAATATCCGCTCGGCGGCCGAGCTCGAACGGCTGGCGCGCGTGAACGCGCTCGTCGCGCAGGTGCTCACGGAGCTCATGGGATCCGTGGCGCCCGGGGTGACGACGCGGGACCTGGATGCGCTGGCGGAGCGGCGGCTGCGCGAAGCGGGAGCGTTGCCGGCGTTCAAGGGGTACCACGGGTACCCGGCAACGATTTGCGCGTCGGTCAACGAGCAGGTGATCCACGGGATCCCGAACGACCGCCCGCTCGCGGAAGGCGACATCCTGTCCATCGACATGGGTGCGAAGCTGGACGGGTTTTTTGGCGATTCGGCGGTGACCGTGCCCATCGGGCGGATTTCGCCGGAAGCGCAGCGCCTGCTGGACGTGACGAAGGACGCGCTGGGCGAGGCCATCAAGGTGGTCAGACCCGGCGGACGCGTGATGGACATCGGCGCGGCGGTGCAGCAATACGTGGAAGGCCACGGCTATTCGGTGGTGCGCGAATTCGTGGGGCACGGCATTGGCACGTCGCTGCACGAGGAGCCGCAGATTCCGAACTACGGCACCGCGGGCCGCGGCGCGCGGCTGGCCGAGGGCATGGTGCTGGCCATCGAGCCGATGGTGAACGTGGGCAAGGCGGCGGTGAAGGTGCTGGCCGACCAGTGGACGGCGGTCACGAAGGACGGCAGCCTGTCGGCGCATTTCGAGCACACCGTGGCGGTCACCGACACGGGCTGCCGGGTGCTGACACTGCGGGAGCAGGCGGTGGCCGGGGCGGTGTGACCGGAGCCGAAGGCACGGTGGTGGAACTGCTCCCGAGCGGGCTGGTGAAGGTGGTGCTCGACGGGGGAACGCACCAGGTGATCGCGCATCACGCGGACCCGGTGCGGCGCAATTACGTGCGGCTGGTGGCGGGTGACCGCGTCCGTGTGGCGCTCATGCCGCACGACCGGGGCCGTGGCCGGGTGGTGGAGAAGCTGTAGTGAGAGGGCTGCGATGAAGGTACGAGCGTCAGTCAAGAAAATCTGCGACAAGTGCAAGATCGTGCGCCGTCGTGGCATCGTGCGGGTGATCTGCACGAATCAGAAGCACAAGCAGCGGCAAGGATAAGGCGAGGACCTATGGCACGTAT
>CAZZGM010000461.1:0-2892 GCA_964653955.1 uncultured Bifidobacteriaceae bacterium
TAACGTTGCGGCGAACGGCCAGCGGTGTGCCCGCTGGCCGCGGCGCAAACAACGGCAGGTCCTCCCCTGGTACCTCCTCCTCGGCGGGCGGTTCCTCCTCCACCGCCGGCTGACTTGCCGACAGCAGCGGGTCCTCCTCGTCCGGCTCGTCCTGCAGGAGCAGATCGACACCCGGGCCGTCGGTGTCATTCGACTTCAACGACAGATCGGGGGACGGCGAGGGGCTGAGCAGCGAGAAGTCGTAGCCGCAATTGCGGCAACGATCCGTGGCCTCGAATCCGAGGTAGCCACACTTCGGACACTTCATGACGATGGCGGTCCGGCGGTTGCGGGAGACAAGAGAAGTGGTGATGTGGGAGCTGGTGATGTGGAGATTGCTGATGTGGAGATCGGTATCAGGGCCAGCGCCAGCAGTTCGCGCTGGATACGCGCGCGCATCCTGTCGGCTTCGGCGCGCATCGCATCCCCCGCCGGCACACGATCGAGGATGGTGAGCGCCTCGCGCAGACGGCCGCGTTCGAACAGCGCCTGCCCGCGGCGGAAATACGCCTCGGACGCGGTCGGCACGGGTGACGGTCCGAGCGTTTCGGGAATGGCGCTCATCTGCGCCTGGTCGGCTGGCGACGGCCACACGTCCTGCCAGGCGCTCGTGGTCCAGGCCCACCAGCCGGCACCAATCAGCAGCGTGGTGGCGCACGCGGTCAGGATCCAGAAGCGGAGTGGCGATACCTGGTGCGTGCCGCTGCCCGATGGCGGCACGAACGCGCGACGGATGCCGCTGCGCCGCGCCAGCAGTGTGTCATCGTCGGCGACAGTACCGCCCACGTCCAGACGTTCGATCCGTCCCAGCACGCCGAGTGCCGCATCGTGTGAGGCGCCCAGCGCCAGCGCCTGTCCCATCAACTGCCGCGCCTGCTCCACATCGCCGCGATCGAACGCGTCGAACCCTTCGTGCAGCAGCGCGTCGCCCTGCCGCTGCCGTTCGGCCTGCGCGCTGCGCGCGCGTTCGATGTAGGCGCGCGCACGATCGTGGTGTCGATCGAGAAACAGGACGCGCGTCCACACATGGATGGCCGCGTCGAACTCTCCCGAAAAATAATGATCGAGCCCCGTGACGAGTAGTTGTTCGATGCGGGCTTCCTCGCCGGACGTGCCGCCGCTGTCGGGCGGATTCGGTGAGGATGGCCGGGGCTCTGGCATGCTAAGTGGTGCAAATTATAGCACTTAGCTCAGAGCACCTGGCCCGTCTGACCGACGATCGATCGACACAGGTATCTCATCGGAGCGCAGCTCGGAAGCCGGCCCGTCAACTACTCCGCCCGCAAGGCGTCCGACGGCAATTGCGCGGCCGCCCAGCGCGCCGGGCCGAGGCCGGCGCACACGCCCGCCAGCACCGTCAGCGCAAAGGCAAGCACCCCCGTCTGCCACGACACCACGGGTGGCGCCATGCCTGGAATGGGGATCCGGCTGAGCGCGGCACACGTCAGCACGCCCACCGCCAGTCCAGCCACGCCGTTGGTGCCGGCGACCAGAAGGGCTTCGACCAGAAACTGGCTGACGATGTGCCGTCGAGTGGCCCCGACGGCCCTGCGCACGCCAATCTCCACGGTTCTGGCCTTGGCCGACAGGTACATCAGGTTCATGACGCCAACGATGCCAATGCCGAGACATATGCAGCCGACGATGATTCCCAACACTCTCGCGGCAACAAACACACGCCGGGAGGACTCCAGACGTTCCGATGCCGAATGAATCTCGACACTGCCCACCGGAGCGCCGCTGGCCAGCAGCAGCCTCCTGATGGAGCGTTCGGCATCCATGACCGTCTGGCTGGACACGTCCGTCAGCCCGACCAGGACGGACTCTCGCGCCGAGGCGCCGGGCAGCACGCTCACGGCATCGTTGAGCGGCAGATACACCTGGCGATCGCGGATCGAGCGGGCGACACCTTCCCGGCCGCCCACCCACGACAGCACACCAACCACTCGATGAGGAACGCCGGCCACGAGAATCGTCGAATCCTGGCAGCTGTTCCGCGAGAACAGATCGGCGCACGCTTCCGGACCGAGCACGGCCACCGGTGCGTTGCCGGCAACGTCACTTTCGGCCAACCACCGCCCCTGGCTGATGGTCAGCGCCCGCAAGGACAGCGAACCGGTCTGCACGGCAAACACCGGAAGCGCCACGTCGTTGACGCCGGTAATAGGCAATGTCCCGATTGATCGCTCCACGGAGAGCTGTCGAGCGCCGGCCGCGTTCAGCCATCGGGCGCTGCCGGGCGCGCGGAACCAGTTTTCCAGCGACACGTCGGTCGCCGTCGCCGCCGGAAGCACGATCAGGCTGTCGACGCCGTCGTGTTTCAGCTGCTGGACCAGTTGCCGCTCGAACCCGCCCGCCAGTGACACCAGGACGATGGTGGCGGCAATGCCGACGGCTACGCCAACACCCGACGCAACGGCATGTCCCTTGTAGGCCGCCAGGCTCCCAACGGCTTGACCAAACATGACGAACCGCCACTCACTCCGGCGTGCAGGCCGACACGGCTTCGCCGGCGGACAGGCCATCGACGACTTCGAGCCAGTTGCCCCCCGTTCGCCCGGGCCTGACCTGCCGCCGGTGTGGCGCGGTGCCGGCCACGGTCACGAACGCGTTGCCGCGGCCATCGAATTCGACGCAGTTGATGGGCACAGCGACGGCCACCTCCGCCTCCGACACGATCTCCGCCGATGCGGGCGCATTCAGCAGGACGTCGTGCAGCGAGACGTCCGGTACCAGAATCTCGACGCCGAAGGTGACGGCACCGGTCTCGCCCTTCTCGCCCACCCTGGGAATGTGCGACACATGGCCCGCGTACGACGCCTGTGCGCCGGAGACCATGACCGTGGCCCGCTG
>CAZZGM010000462.1:0-2888 GCA_964653955.1 uncultured Bifidobacteriaceae bacterium
CAACTCGCCGGGCATTCCCGATGTCTGGAAGCTGCCTCCCTTGGAGGTCTGGAACGCGGGCGGCACGACGAAGCTCCAGGACATCAGGTGCCACGGCAAGACCGGCAGCAAGGACGTGACGACCGCGCCGACGGCCTCGGCCAACGCGTTCGTCGAGTGCATGCGGTTGACGAGTCCTACGACGGAAGCGAACCTTCAGGCCATCACGGCGGGCTCGCGCATTCGGGCGACGGTGGACGGCCGCATGGTGCAGGCGACGGTTACCAATGACGTGACGGCGGGCGCCAACAGGGAGATTCGGGTTGGAGCCAACCAGACCGCGCCGTTCTCGCCGAACCTGTTCTGGATGAACGTCACGGACCCGACGAGCTCCATCAACGCCGCCGCCCCGGTGACCTGTCAGGGCTACCGCTCCAGGCAGTCCGGCTCGGCGAACAATCGGTTCTACAACTGCAAGGGATTGGGTCTCACGCACAACGCGGCCGGCACGAACCTCACGAGTGGTGCGGTTGCCAGCGGTCTGAAAATCACCACGTCGGCACAAGCGAGCCAGAACACCGGCACGATCGGCGGCTACATCAAGATCGAGCAGCAGACGGCGCCCGGCACCTGGGTGGACGTCACGATGGAGATCCTGAACCTCGGCATCGGCGCCCCGAACTCGGGCGGCGCCATCTGCGCCGACCCGACGCCCGATGCGGTGCTGCGCATCCAGCGGCTGCGCGACAACGGCGCCACGGACACCGCCGCGGACAGGACGGCGTTCTGCACCTACGAGAACAGCCAGAACTCGTGGGACTGGTGGCCGCAGGGCCTCTACGACGCGCGTGAAGGCAGCTTCCGCGATTCGGCCACCTCGGGCAGCGTGCACGGGCCGACCTCGCCGATGCGCACGATTGGCGTGATGCAGTACATCGCCCTCGACGTGCGCAACCTCAAGCGCTGGCTCGCCGGCAACATCGGGGCAAGCGGCCCCGCCACGCTGAACGATGACGGCAACGGCTACGTGGTGTACTTCTCCGACCGGCGCGGCAACCACGACACCACCGCCGCCGGCGACCCCGAGACCGGCGAGCTCGGCTTCGAAGATCACATCAACTCGACGACCGCCGCCGGTCTGCCCGATAACACCCTCCAGGCCGGTGAGGACGTAAACGGCAACGGTACGCAGGAACTCTACGGCGCGGTGCCATGGGCCAACGCGGTGAACATCCCGCCAGGCACGCCGACTGGTTCGGCCACCACCCCCTACTCGCAGTTGACGAGGCTGGAGACGGTGATCCCGTTCGCCAACGGCGGGAACGTTGGCGGTGCCGACGGAGCGGGGATGGCGCGCGTCAACAAGGTGCTGCACTTCCGCCGCGCCCTCAAGCTGGTGAACGGCGGCATCGAAAGCGGCGTGAGCGCGCTGCCCGATGATGGCCTGACGGTGGCGTCGGAGAACCCGGTGTACGTGCACGGCAACTACAACGCCAGCAGCGCCGAGCCCACCCCCGAGCCCGCCAACCCTCTCACCGACCCACCCGGCTGGAGCAACGTGCAGCCCAACCGGCCGGCGTCAATCGTGGCCGACGCCATTTCGCTGCTCTCGAACAACTGGAGCGACGCCCGCTCGTTCACCTACCCGAACTACCTGTCGAGCCGCCAGGCGAGCCAGACCAGCTACCGGTTCGGCGCCATTGCCGGCAAGGGGCTGTCGTTCCCCTACTGCGCCGGTTCCTGCGGCAGCCCCGGCCAGCTGTTCGGCACCGACGGCGGCGCCGGCAACTTCTTCCGGTTGCTGGAGGACTGGAACCAGACTGTCCCCAACGGCCAGACGATGATCCGCTACCGCGGCTCGATCGTGTCGCTGCACAACAACCGCCAGGCGATTGGCGCCTACAAGTTCGCCGCGACCAACAACCACATCTACAACGCGGGTCCCCGGAACTTCACCTACGACGTGGACTTCCTGAACCCCGAAGAACTGCCGCCGGCGACGCCGATGTTCCGCGATGTCAACACGCTGCAGTTCCGGCAGATTCTTCGGCCGAATCAGTAGGGGTGTCGAACATGACAGCGAAAGGCGTGGCGGTAAGAAAAATGGCGACGAACGGGATGACGGCGGCGGCCGTGATGGCCGCCGTGGTGACCATGTCGTGGCCATCGGATGCGCAATCGCTGGCCGACGTCGCCCGGCGCGAAGCCGAGCGGCGCGGCACCGTGATGGAGTCGGGCAGGGTCTACACGAACGACAACATCACGCCCGATTTCACGACGTCCCCAGCGCCCGGTACCGAGCCGGGTGAAGGTGAGACGGCGGCCGAGCTCGCGCCGGAGTTGTCAGCCGAAGCGGCGGCTGCCGCGCTCGAGTCTGGCGGAGCGACTGCCGGAACACCGGATGCACAGGCGGACGCCGCCGCCGCCGGCGCGGCACCAGTGCCCGCCAGCGAGCTCGACGAACCCTACTGGCGCGACCGTGCAAGCTCCATCCGTCAACGCATTGCGGCGCAGGAACGACAGGTGGAACTGCTCCGCGCCCGGGCGGCGTCACTTGCTCAGAGCACCGCTTCGCCCGAGCAGGACGTGGTCCAGCGCGCGCTGGCCAAGGCGGTGGAGGATCAGCAGTTTCTCCAGGAAGAGTGGGACCGCTTCGAACGCTCCGCGCTCGAACGCGGCGTGCCCGACGCCTGGATTCGCTGAGCCGCCTTCGCTCGCCCGAACTGTCACGCGCTTCGGCGCGGCAGACATCAGATCCTCAACCCGAGAACCCGCGCGGTGCTACCATCCCCGCGAGGTTTCCGCCCATGTCCAGACTCCGCGCCGTTGCTCTCGCGTCTGCGTTGGTCATCTCCGTTGCCGTCATGGGTGCCGCGCAGGCGCAGCGTGGCGGCGGCGTGCCCAATCCG
>CAZZGM010000463.1:0-2863 GCA_964653955.1 uncultured Bifidobacteriaceae bacterium
GCTCGTGCGACAACTCGGCCAGGGCTTCCTGCGACAACACGGCCCACGACTCCGGCCGGGCATACTGCTCCACCAGCCGGCGATGTGGCCGGACGATGAAGTTGTGGACGTTCATGGCGGCAATGTCTTGCTGGAGCGTATCGGCGATGGTGGTGCGTAGCTCCGCTGGTGTCGCGGGATCTCCGAACGGCACTGTTTCGGCCACGCGATCGGCGTTCGGCAGATGCTGCTCCTCCATCGCATCGAGCGCCGAAATCAATGACAGCCGCGTGGTGAACAACCGGGCCTTCAGAGACGAGGGCAGTCCGCCGTCCACCGTTGGGATGTCCTGGCTGAAGTACTCCAGGTTCTGGCAGTAGTCGAACACACGGAAGTTGGTCTTGTGCCGGCCCGGACCATGGAGATCCAGGCACAGACGTGTGCCACGCCCGAGCATCTGCCAGAACTTCGTTTTCGAGCGCACCAGCTTGAAGAAGACCAGGTTCACCACCTCGGGCACGTCAATGCCCGTGTCGAGCATGTCGACCGAGACAGCAATGTGCGGCGCCTTGTCCTTCCGCGAGAAGTCGTCGATCAGACTCTGCGCGTATTCCGTCTTGAAGGTGATGACCCGCGCGAAGTGTCCCTTGAGGTGCGGGTAGTTGGCGTCGAACCGCTCGGCAATGAACTCCGCGTGATGCTGGTTCTTCGCAAAAACAATGGTCTTGCCCAGACGGTCGCCGCCGGCCACCGTCTGACCGTGCGTCATGAGGTGCTCGAGCACCTTGTCCACCGTGTCCTTGTTGAACAGCCACTTGTTGACCGCGGCCGCCTCCACGCGGTCGGGCACACCGCCATCCTCATCCCACTCCAGCGCGTCCCACTCCTCCTTGTCCTCTTCGGACAACTCGTCGTACGCGATGCCGTCACGCTGGAACCTGAGCGGAACCGAGATGGCCACCGGCGGCACCAGGAAGCCATCGCGGACCGCCTCGTCCAGCGAGTAGGCATCGGTCGGCACGCCGTTTTCGAGATCGAACAGGCTGTAGGTGTTCTTGTCGACCTCGTCTTTCGGCGTGGCCGTCAAGCCCACGAGCAGCGCGTCGAAGTACTCGAAGATGGCGCGATACTTCTGGAACACTGACCGGTGTGCCTCGTCGATGATGACGAGATCGAACGCCCCCACGCCAAAGCGCCGCTGGCCGTCCCGCGCCTCGTCAATCAACCCCATCATCGTCGGATAGGTGGACACGAAGACGCGGCCCTCGGTGTCCTTCTCGGTCACCAGGTTCACGGCCGATGTGTCGGGCAGGTGCTGCTTGAAGGCGTTGACGGCCTGGTTGACCAGCGCCACCCGGTCGGCAAGAAACAGCACACGCTTGGCCCAGTTGCAGCGCGTCAGCAGATCGCACAGCGCAATCACGGTGCGCGTCTTGCCGGCTCCCGTTGCCATCACCACGAGCGCCTTTCGGTCGTGGTCGCGCTCGAACGCCTCGGTGATGCGCCGGATGGCGCGCTCCTGGTACGGACGCCCGGCAATGGCCCGCTCGATCGGAGCCGACGCCAGCGGCTTGCGCGTCGTTCTGCGTTGAACGGCGAGTGCCAGTTCGGCTTTCGTGTAAAAACCCTGGACGGAACGAGGCGGATACCTGGTGTCGTCCCAGAGCCAGTGCTCGTAGCCGTTCGAGTAGAAGATCAACGGGCGCTGGCCGAACTGCTGCTCCAGACAGTCTGCATAGAGCTTTGCCTGCTGCCGGCCAACCCGTGCGTCCCAGCGGGTCCGCTTCGCCTCCACCAACCCCAGCGGCTTCCCGTCGTCGCCCCAGAGCACATAGTCCACGTAGCCAATGCCCGAACCGCCGGTGGCGGTGGTGGGCATGCCCGTCACCTCGAACTCACGGTCGCGCGGCTGGTCCAGCGTCCAGCCCGCTTCCTTCAGCAGCAGGTCGATGAAGTAGTCGCGCGTTTCGGTTTCCGAGTAGTCGTGCGTGTCGGGCGTGGCCGTGGCGGCCTGCTTTGCCGCCGCCACCTCGGCGCGCAGCCGCGTCAACTCTTCGTCGAGCGAGGCCTTGTCGGCCAGCAGCACCGCCAGTTTCTCGTCACGCTCGCGCAGACTGGCCTCGAGTTGCCGGAGCTGGTCCGCGGTCTGCTTCGGCCCCGGTCCCGGCCGCGGCACCGCGGCGGCGTCGAACGCCAGCGTCGAAACCAGGGTCGTCTGACGCCCGTACGTCCGCGCCAGCCAGTACGCCACATGGAACAGTTCCCGCACCGCCACCAGCGCATCGTCTGACGGCACCGCGCGATGGCCGTGCACGGCCCGATTGCCGAGCGTGATAATGACGCGCGCCTTGGCAAACACCGCCTCGCCAGCCGCCGCCTTGAACGTCGGCTCGTGAATGAGCGCCGAGAGGTTGTCCTGATACGGCAGGCGCAACGCGGCGTCGTGCTTGAACGCCCACGAGACGGCCAGTTCGAGGCCGCGGCGCGCGTAGAAGCACGACGTGCGCGGGTCGCGGTGCACGGCATGTTCCGCCCGTGCCGCCGCTTCGTACATGGACGGCCATTCCTGGCGGAGGAAGGCAAACTGGCTCACGGCCACTCCCCACCCGCGGCGCTGCCGCTGAAGAGAGCCATGTAGATGGTTTCGAACGGAACGTGAGCGAACGCGACCTTCACCGCGACCGGCATGTTATAGGGAGCGTTGAGTATAGGGCGGTTCCGGCACCATGCGATAGGCAGTCTATACCTGCCGCCAATCATCGCCGGGCATCGTACGGCGCATGAACTCGTCGAACAGAGGCACGGCGATCGAGTGCAGGTCGGGCCGTGATCCGCCCTCCTCGATCGCCTCCTGCACCACGCCCACGTGCTCAAGTGCGGGCCG
>CAZZGM010000464.1:0-2859 GCA_964653955.1 uncultured Bifidobacteriaceae bacterium
GATACCGGAAAGCCGATGGCGGCCGTTCGTTCTATCCGTTTGCCCGCTGGCAGTATTTCGATGGCGCGCGGAAGTTCGCGCGCAACGCGCCACGCACCCGGCTGAACGAACTGGATCTGGGCGTGGAGGTGGCACGGTGGGCCGACCTCGAGCTCACCATGACCTACACGCGGACGTTCCGGCGGACCAACACCAGCGTGTTCCCTTACCACGACGCCCGCGGCGTGAATCGCCTGGGCATACAGGTGCAGTGGAACTACTGATCCGGAGCGTCGTTCACGACGGCGCGGGTCTCTTCTGCGGGGGTGGTCCGCGGCGGCAGGTGGTCTCGCGGACGCATCGAGGCCGGGGGCGGACTCCCGTCCGGAGCCCGACTCCTGATATGTTGGAACGTTCGTGACTGCTCCCGTGACCCTGGATGCCCTGGCGCGCGAGGTGGCCCGCCGGCGCACCTTCGCCATCATTTCCCACCCCGATGCCGGCAAGACCACGCTGACCGAGAAGACGCTGCTGTACGCCGGCGCCATCGAGCTGGCCGGGGCCGTGCGGGGCAAGAAGACCGAACGGCACGCCGTGTCGGACTGGATGGACATCGAGCGTGAGCGCGGCATCTCCATCACGTCCGCGGCCCTCGAGTTCGACCTGTTCGACCGCCGCGTCACGCTGCTCGACACGCCCGGCCACAAGGACTTCAGCGAGGACACCTACCGCACCCTGCTTGCCGTCGACAGCGTGGTGATGGTCATCGACGCCGCGAAGGGCATCGAGGCGCAGACGCGCAAGCTGTTTGACGTGGCCAGCCGGCGCCGGCTGCCCATGCTGACGTTCGTCAACAAGCTGGACCTGCCGGCGCGCGATCCGCTGGACCTGCTGGACGAAATCGAACGAGTGCTGGGCGTGGCCGCCGTGCCCATGAACTGGCGGATTGGCACCGGCGATCGCTTCCGTGGTGTGTACGACCTGCAGCGGAACACGGTGCTGGCCTACGAACGGTCGTCGCGTGAGCGCCGCGCGCCGGTGGCCGTGGCCGATGCCGGTGACCCGGCGCTGGCGTCCATGCTGGGCGAGGAGCGCCACGCCGAACTGGTGGAGGCCGTGCAGCTGCTGCAGGCGGCCGGTGCCAGTTTCGATCGCGAGGCCTATCTGGCGGGGCGGCAGACGGCGGTATTTTTCGGCTCGGCGCTGTCGAACTTCGGCCTCGAACCGTTCCTGTCCGCGCTGGTGGAACTGGCACCGCCGCCGCAGCCGCGCGACAGCGAAGGCACGCTGGTCGATCCGGTGTCGCCGGACTTCAGCGGTTTCGTGTTCAAGATCCAGGCGAACATGAACCCGCGCCACCGCGATCGCGTGGCGTTTCTGCGCGTGTGTTCCGGTGTGCTCGTGAAGGACATGCTCGTCACCAACGCGCGGCTGGATGAGCAGGTCCGGCTGTCGCGTCCGAGCCGGTTCTTCGGCCGCGATCGTGAAACGGTGGAAACCGCCTACCCGGGCGAAGTGGTGGGACTCGTCAATCCCGGGCGCTTCGCGATTGGCGACACGCTGTACGCCGGCCCGCGTGTCCGCTACGCTCGTATCCCGCACTTCCCGGCGGAGTTTTTCGGTGCGCTGCGCCTGCGCGACGTCAAGTTCAAGCAGTTCGACGAAGGCATCCGCCAGCTCGAGGAAGAAGGCCTCATGCAGGTGGTCTTCCCCCGCTACGGCAAACGCGAACCCATCCTCGGCGTCGTCGGTGCGCTGCAGTTCGACATTGTCGAAGCGCGCATGAAGAACGAGTACGGCGTGATGTGCCAGGTGGACAAGCTCCCGCATGTTGCCGCGCGCTGGGTGGAAGAAGACGGTGGCGTGTCGCTGCGCCTGCCGCAAGGCGTGCTCGATGCCGTGGATCGCGAAGAGCGGCGCGTGCTGCTGTTCCAGTCGGACTGGGAACTCCAGTACACCGAGCGCGAGAACCCGTCGCTGAAGCTGCTGGCCGTGGCGTAAGGTCCCGCCATCTGCCACAGCTGTGGTAGCGTCGCCGTGACGTCATGGCGGTGGAGCGATAACCCCCAACCTCTCACTCGTGACGCTGCGGCTGGGCGTCAGCTATCGGCAGCGGTGCACGGCGGTGGCGACCCTGGCCCTGACCGCGGCGCTTGCCTTTGTCTTTCCGGGGGGCAGCGGGATGGCACATGCTCAGTCGCGTCCTCAGGCGAACCCGCCGCGACCGGCGCCGTCGGTTGGCATGGGCGGCTTCGTGGCGCTGGTCAACGAAGCCGCTGGTCCGGGCGTGAGCCTCAATCTCGACCTGTCACAGCCGCTTCGTTTCGAGGTAGGACGCTTCTGGATTCGCAGCCGTGAAGACAATGACTTCGACGTGCGCTACGCGGGCGTGGCGCTGCGGTTCTGGCACAGTCAGCCTCCCGGTTCGAGCTGCGCAAAATACGTGCACGGCGGCGCCGGGATCTATCAGTACCAGATCCCGAATTCAGGCTATTCGAGTAACCCTGTGTCGGGTATCAACCTGTCAGGCTCGCTCGAGTGCGTTATTGGACCGGTAGCGACGGAGAGCTTCATGGGAGCGAGGTTCGTCGGTCAGCGCCAGCACGAACGGTTTTCCACTCCGTTGATCGACCTCGAGTTCGGCCTGCGGCTCCGGCTTCGGTTTTAGATCCGGGTCACACCCACCGGAATATTGCGTATGAACACGCGCCGCGGCGAGGCGCTTGGCGTCCCGACGCCAGTCAGCCGCACGGTGCATGCGCTGGTGAAGCTGCTGGAAGGCAGGACGGTCCAACCAGCACCAGGCCCTATCTGACTACCGTTCGCCGCACCTCATCCTCGGTGAACGCGGCCACGATATACGGCTCGCCTTCGAGCATG